>CAYNBE010000008.1:0-36090 GCA_964395045.1 uncultured Prolixibacteraceae bacterium
ACATGCTTTTTTTAATCTGATTATCAATAATTTAACATACTTGGGAAACGTCAGTTAACCAAATTTCAATCCTACTTTTTTCGCAAAACCTAAATTTTCAGTAACCTTTTTCAAGTGCAAAACTTGAGTAGTAATAAATGTATATCACTTTAAAAAGGAAATCAACCTGCCTTTGATTTAAACAGGCAAATTAATTTCCTTTAAATGTGAGGTTAATTATGAAAAGGTTTATTTATTGTTAAAGCCTTGTCAATAACCGGGATTCTGATTTTTTATAGGATCAATAGCCTTATTATAATTGTATTCCACGCTTGGGATTGGGAATAACAAATGGGATTCAGCTACAGTTTTTCCACGGTTTTTAAGCACAATTTCTGCCAATTTGCCTGTACGTTTTAGTTCCAAGAATCGTTTAGCCTCATCCATTTGTTCATACAAGCCCTCTTGCAACACCAGGTCAATAAATGATTCCTTGTTATAATCGCTCAATTTAAAATCAACCGGAGATACCGAAGTAGGTGTATAGCCATAGGCTCTCCGGCGAATCATGTTCAGCTTTTCCATCCCATCAGCAGTCGGACCGTTATTGACACGGCAGTCAGCCTCAGCAAAAAATAGCAAAATATCGGGATACCTGTAAGCAGGGTAATCGTTTGTTGATCCTCCAGCAGATAGCGCATTCGGATCAATAAATTTTTTGAACAGCAAGGTTTTTGTTCCAAAACCAATATTACAATTATATAACATGAATTTTTTCCGAAGGTCTTTTATATCCCATTCCTTTATTACTTTCATCGTAGTACTGTCAGGAACATATTTGGCATAAGCCCCACTGGAATTAAAATACGGGGTATTTGTATAATGCCTGTATCGTGCAGTATAAGAAGGAGAATCGTAGTTGTATTTGAGATAAAAAATTTCTTCGGATGAAGTAATAACAGAAGGACCGAAAATTTTGTAAAAATCGTCTGATTTTGACACATTAATTAATGAGTACCTCCTTGAATTAATGATATCCAATGCCTTAGTCCTCGCATCAGACCAACGTCCTAGCTGAAGATAAACGTGGGCAAGTATGGCTTTGGCGGCATACTGATCGGCTCTTCCCGCAGCGGCTTGACTGGCTGGTAAGTGAGACTCGGCATATTCCAGGTCCGCAAGAATCAAATTATATACATCGGCTTCGGGACTACGGGCAACATCTGATTCCATCATATTGGTTTCGGTCCGCAAAGGAAGCGGGCCCCAGTTCCGCACCATTTGGTAATAACAAAAAGCCCTTACAAATTTTGCTTCAGCAACATATTTTTCTATTTCTTCCCGGCTTGCTTTCGAAGAATTGGGTGCATTGGTGATGACCAGGTTTGCATTTCGGATTGCCTGATACAACGATGTCCAAACCCCGTCCGTTCTCGAAATATTGGTACTGTTCCAGGGCTGGTCAAAATCACTCATATTCTCAAATGAAAGCCTCCCTACAGCATAATCGACTTCTCCGGCATTAATATACCAAAGTGTCGTATATCCAACCCTGAGTTGGGCATATGCAGCATATACTGCCGACTCAATTTCTGCTGCTGTGCTGTAAAAAGTTTCTGTCGCTACAGCTTTTGGCTGTTCCTCCAAAAGGTCGCTACATGCCATTACTAATGGCAATAATAAGATGATAAATAATAATATATTTTTCATAATTCACACAATTTAAAATCCTAATTTTACACCAAATGTGAAGCCTTTTGATATCGGATAGGTAAAGTAATCAATACCTTGGTTTATGGATGAACCTCCACCTGCTGAGTTGACCTCAGGATCATACCAAGGATAATCATGCATAAGAAGTGTTATCAGATTCTGCCCACTAACATAAATTTGACCTCTTTTTAACCAATAAACCCCAAGTTTACCAACAGGAATATTGTATGCCAGTTGAATATTCTTTAACCGGGCATAAGAACCATCATAAACAAAACGGTCTGACAATTTCAGAGAAGTAGAAGCTTTGCTTACTTTTGGGTATTTAGCATTGGTGTTTGTTTCTGTCCAGTGATCGTAATAAACTTCTTTCAATGTATTTAACCCATTCCCGTAGTAGCCTTGATGTGTCATGCTCAGTGAAAGAATATCGTTGCCCTGTGTCCCCTGGATAAACCAGCTTAATTCGAAGTTTTTGTAACTCAATACGGAATTAAGGCTGTAAATAAAATCAGGATTTGGATTCCCGATAATTTTTTTATCGGCACTGGTTATACCGGAAACACCATCATTATCCTTGTACTTGATTTTACCGTTTTCATCATAACCATCTTCCTGGTATCCATAAAAAACGCACATTTCTTCACCTTCGCGGATGAGGTTTATATAGTCACTTAATATGATCACATTGTAAGTGTCCCCAGTAATATCCTGTCCTTCATATAATTTTTTAACGGTATTCCTGTTCATGGAGAAATTGGCTGTAAGGTCCCATTTTACTGCTCGGTCCAAGACTTTTGCATCCAGTTGTATATCAATCCCTTTGTTTTGTATTTTACCAATATTCTTTATGGTACTGGTATACCCTGTCGACCTGGGCAATTGCACACTGTTCAGCAAATCACGGGTATTCTTGATATAATAATCGGCTGTCAAACTTAACCGGTTATCTAGAAAGCTAACATCGAGCCCAATATCTGACTGGGCAGTAGTTTCCCATTTCAGGTTTCCTGGATATGTTGAAGAAGGGGCAAAATAAGTATAAGAATTATCGTTAAAAACCGTTTTCCCCGTAGACAGCATACTTAGGGTTGCATAGGGGCTGATGGCTGTACTTCCTGTTTCGCCATAACCAGCCCTGATTTTTAAATTTGAAATAAAACCGATATTGTCCATAAAGTTTTCGTCGGAAACCCGCCATGCCAATGCAGCCGATGGAAAATACCCCCATTTATTGCCTTCGCTATAGCGTGATGAACCATCGGCACGGAAGCTGGCAGTTGCATAATATTTTCCTCTATAAGAATAATTTAATCGGCCAAGGTATGACAATAAATTCCATTTTGAATAGGAAGAAGATGGTGTGTTAATTGTACTTGCAGCACCAATGTTGTGTGTTTCGTACTTGTCGCTTAAAAAACCTGAACCGGAGATATTCGTATATGTGTATATATCTTCTTCATAAGTTATTGCACCTGTTGCAGTAAAGTCATGTTTTTCATTGAACAGTTTATGGTAGGTCACAATATTGTCGCTGTTTAGGTGCAGGCTTTGGCTGGTACTTATGCTGGCTGAACCCGAAGATCCAGTATAGGTAGTCGGAGTATAAGAGTCACTGCGGCTGTCGTTATTTGCAGCATTCCCAGAAATTTTTATGAATAAATCTTCAATTGGCTTATAAGTAAAAGCAAGGTTCACGAATGCTTTATTCTGATAATTCTGGCTTAATTGCTCTTTCCCGCTCATAACAGGGTTCGTGGAGCCATCGTAACTAAACGGATATGCAGTTTTAAACACGGTATAAGAACCATCATCCTTATAAGGGCTCAGAGTTGGGGGAGCATTTACTATATTAGCCAATCTACCTATATATCCAGACATGTTATATTTTTCATCCCTGTTAGTTCTGCTAAAGATTGCGTTGTATGAAATACTAAACTTTTTACTGATGTCGTGGTTTACGTTAGCACGTAAAGAGATTCTTTTATAACCGTCATCATTAATAAAAATCCCTTTCTGGTCGAAATAACCTGAACCTATAGAGAACTGCGTCTTTTCATTGCCACCACTAACGGTTAGTGAATGGTCCTGTATCGGGGCAGAACGGAACATTTCATTCTGCCAGTCGGTTCCCTTCCCGGCATTATTGATTTCATCCTGGGTAAAATATTCTTTCCCAACATCGTTCAATTGCTGGATATTTTGTAGTAGCATATATTCCTGAGCATCGCACAGGTTTATTCTTTTTCTGACCGTATTCAAAGTAAAGCTTCCATCATAATCAACCCGGGTTGCACCCGCTTTTCCGTGTTTGGTAGTAATTAGGATTACACCGTTTGCCCCCCGGGAACCATATATCGCTGTAGCAGATGCATCTTTCAATACTTCAATACCTTCAATGTCCGAAAGGTTTAACATAGATTCATCTCCTGGAAACCCATCAATAATCCATAATGGGCTATTATCTCCTTTGATTGAATTGGTTCCTCTAATCCGAATTTGCAAGCCAGCTCCTGGACGTCCAGTATTTTGAATAACGTGAACCCCGGAAGCACGACCCTGTAGCGCTTGCGAAACAGTCGTGGCCGGGAATGCGCTTATTTTCTCACTTTCAATAGAAGATAACGAACCGGTTAAGTCACTTTTCCTCACAGTTCCATAACCAATAGCTACCACCTCTCCAATCCCAATCGTTTCTTCTTCCAATATCATATTGATGTTCGTTTGGTTCCCAACCAATACTTCCCGGCTTTTCATCCCCACAAACGAAAACACCAGGATAGCGTTGTCCGGGATGTTGCTGATGGTATAACTCCCATCGGCATTGGTGATGGTGCCACTGGAGGTCCCCTTTACCACTACCGTCACTCCGGGCAGCGGTTCCCCCTTTGCGCCGGTCACTTTTCCCGTAACAGACCTCCCCGGTTGCTGCTCTTCTGATGCCGTTTCCCCTACCGGTGTGATCGCAATGTATTTGTCAATAAATTTGTAAGAGAACCCGGTACCCCTGAGCAGGTCGGTCAGAATTTCCTGAAGGGTGGCTTCCGAATAATTCAGGTCCACCTTTTTGTCGAGGATTTCCTGGTTGTACTTTAACATAAAATGGTACCCCGACATCTTCTCCAGCTGCTCTATGACCTCTACAAACGTTGCTTTGTCCATGGAAAGGGAGTATTTCGCATTTTGTCCCCTGATGGCAAACGCCTGGATGCTCAAGATCACGATCAACACTGCCGTTAACTTCATAATTCGCAATATTTTAATCATTCTGCCCCATGACGGGACAACTTCCTCTCTTTTTTTCATATATTTGAACTGTTAAGATTAGTAAATTGCCTTGCGGAAGGCGTTTATTGATGAATGCGTCTCAGAATGTTGGAAGCATTCTGCTGCGTTTGACAGGCCGGCCACCCTTTTCAGGGCCGGCCTGTTTTGTCAGGATGAGTTGATTTCTTTCATAGAGTTCATGTATGGGTTCATTAGTTTGTTGCTTTTAAAAAATAGTTTCCTGTTTTATCAGCTATTCATTTTACATGTTTATTGTTCATCATCACAGGCACTTTTTCTTCTTCAGATTATTCATTATTTCCAGTAAATCAGAGTCGGCTTATCCGGCCGCTGCACGATCCGGTACCTGATCGAAGATGTTAACCTCAGGACTTCGAGAATCTGGTCAACCGGTTTGTTTCTCATGATAGACCCGAAATAGGACTCTTCACCCAGTGCTTCCCGTTCGATTACTATTTCCAGATTGTACCACCGTTCCAGTTTTTTGGCAATCACTTTCAGCTTTTCATTTCGGAAAGTAATGATCCCGTTGCGCCATGAGGTGTATATCCCGGTATTGACTTTGCTTTTCACCATCTTTTTGTTTTGCATGTCATAGAAGAGATTCTCACCCGGAGACAACCGTGTAAGCTCATAACTGCCCTTTCCCAATACCCCAAGGCTTCCGCTGACCAGAGTGGTGTTTATTTTCGTGTCTCCCGGATATGCCTCGATGTTGAATGAGGTTCCAAAGACTTTAAATCCCAAACTCGTGGTGTTTACGATAAAGGGATGGTCAGGATCGGCAGCTACCTCGAAAAAAGCCTCCCCTTTCAGGGTGACTTCCCGTTGTCCAAATCCGAAACGGTTGCCGTACTCAAGAGTGGTGCCGGAATTCAGCATTACTGTGGTCCCATCGGGCAGGGTGATATTGGCCATCTGCCCCAGGGGAACATCCACTTTCATGCCTGAAGCATACAGCAGGGCTTCACGTCCCGGAACAAAAAACATACAATAAACCAACATTCCCAATCCGAAAACAAGGATAAAAAGGGCTGCAACACGGGTCAGACGGTAATAAAGCTGTCTTGTTTTCCACTTTTTCAACTGCGGAAGCATGGAGCGTGTCCAGGCAACTCCGGCGTTTTCACTCCCCGATGCTGCCAAAGCCCAGGCTTTTTTATAGCGGACCAGGATTTCCCTGTTCCCTGGATCGGCTTCCGCCCATTCAAACAGATGCCTGATTTCGGCTTCCGTGGCTTCGCCTGCCAGATATTTTTCTATAATTTCAAAATCCATAATCCATTTTCTGTTTATAAGTAAACTTTCCCCTGCACCATCCCTATATCCGGAAACGCTTTTTTTCTTCAAATCTCAAAATTTTATGCATCGGGCCTGGCTCCGGGGGATTTGTTCAATTCACCACGACTACCAGATAGCCGAGGTGAGGCTAATATTGTCATTTATAGGTTATGCCGGCTGTCCGGAAAAATCATTTTCAAGAACGGCCCCAATTTCAGCAGAGTATCCCGAGAATCATCTGAACAAGGAAGAGCGGAAGATAATCAGCCAGTTCTGTCCTGAGGAATTTCAGAGCCCTTGTGATATGGGCTTCCACCGATTTTTCAGTGATTTCCAGCTCAACGGCGATTTCCTTGTTTGATTTTCCTTCGTAACGGCTTTTGGTAAACACCAGCCGGCACTTTTCAGGCAGTTCATGTACCGAATCAAGAATCAGTATCTCGAGTTCGGTGAATTCCAGTGAACTGAAATCAAACGATGAAAGGACATCTATGTTCAACCGTGTTTCCAGATCATGAAGACTCCGGTCGTGGTATTTCTTTTCAATCTTCTGGTGCCGCAGATAGTTCAGACATCCGGTACGGGCAAAAGTGTAGAGGAATGCCTGAACACCTCCCGGTTTTTCAATCTTCTCCCGGTTGAGCCAGAGATTGACAAAAGCTTCAAGGGCCACACTTCGCGTGGCTTCCCTGTCGTCGATGAACTTTGCACAAAAACCGGTTATACGGTTGTAATTTGCCTTGAACAATTTTTCAAAGGCATACTGGTCTCCCATCCTGAGCAATCTGAAAAGCAGTTCATCCTGGTCAATAGGTCCGGTTGTCATTGTTGATCCTTGTCGTTGATACAAATATGCAATTTATAAAAGCAATCTCCAATCCCGTGATCGTCTGTATTGAAAAATCAGACTATTTTTGTATCGGAGACATCGCCGGGTTCACCGGCAGGAATTGATAAGAACAACATGGAAATTCGCAACAACATTTCCCCTGATTTTTCAAAAATGAAGGGGCTGGTACCGGCAGTGATCCAGGATGATACAACCCTGAAGGTACTGATGCTCGGGTTCATGAACGAAGAGGCATACAGGGCAACCCTCTCCTCGGGAAGGGTTACTTTTTACAGCCGCACAAAACAGCGGTTGTGGACAAAAGGGGAAGAGAGCGGTCATTTTCTCGAGGTTACCAGTATCATCAGCGATTGCGACAACGACACCCTGCTGATTAAAGCCAGGCCGAACGGTCCGGTTTGCCACACCGGGGCCGACACCTGCTGGTTTGAAAGCAACCGCCCTGATGAATTATTGTTTTTAGGAAAACTTCAGGACCTGATCGACCGCCGAAAAAACGAAATGCCCGAAGGTTCCTATACAACTTCCCTGTTCGCGGCAGGTACCCGGAAAATTGCACAGAAGGTGGGCGAAGAAGCTGTTGAAACGGTTATCGGGGCAATGGCCGGTGACGATGAGAACCTAATCTACGAAGCCGCCGACCTGGTTTATCACCTGATGGTGCTTCTTGCCTCCAGGGGATTCAGAATTGAGGATGTTGCCTCGGAATTAAAGAAAAGACACAAATAGAAACCATATTGTAAAACATGGTTGCATAACATATCCGGAACCGTTATGCAACATATTATTAGTGAAACGGGTTTTATATTTTTTTCTGACATTTAGGATGTCGAATTTCTGACATCAAAACACCTTGTTATGGAAACTAAAAACCTGTGTCCCTCGACTACGGCAACCATTTTTGCCTGCCATTCGATTGTGAATTCATTTGCCGAAAACATCTTTGAACTCGCCCACATCAGGAAGGAATGGAATGTAGAATATGCCGGTTCACTTAAGAAAGAAGCCGGCAAAGTGATTGAGAAACTGATCGCCTTGGGAAATATCAGCGGAATGATGGAAAAACTCAGAATGTGGCGTGAACTGATGATTTCAGCCCTCACCGACATCGGGATTATAAGAGCTTCGGTCAAAAACGATTTTAAGAACGACAAGGAATTCCAGAAGGAATTTTTTCAGGTTTTAGGCTACAACGATTATTTCAGTGATGCTAAAAACGGGGATCATTTAAGTTTGTATCAATTTTCGCAGACCTTTGCAAGGAACCTGACCCCTGAACTGCGGGAGAAGATACTGGCAGGCGGCCTTGATCCAAAGATTGTTGACCGGCTTCTGGAAACAGCAGCCGAAATGCAGAACTTTTCGGAGTGTTTCTCCCTGATGAAGGAAAACACGATTCTTTCACCCGAAGACGGGGAAAGGATTGAAAGACTTTATTCTGAAGTCAGGAATATCAGCAGGATTGCCACGGCATACTATTACTTTGATCCCCAGAAGCGTGAAGAATTCAATTTCTTTAAAACCCTGCGAAATATCAAATTGTAAATAGTGATCTTTTTTATTGTTTCATTGAGCTGTTTTCACTAACTTGACGGAAAAACCAAAACCTTTTCGCCATGGTGAAAATAAGCAAACAGGAAGCCCTCGACTACCATTCTTCGGGGCGTCCGGGTAAAATTGAGGTTATCCAGACCAAGCCACACAGCACCCAGTACGACTTATCGCTGGCATACACCCCCGGTGTTGCCCAGCCCTGTCTTGAAATTAAAAACAATATAGAGGATGTTTACAAATACACTGCCAGGGGAAACCTGGTGGCTGTCATTTCCAATGGCACAGCGGTACTGGGCCTTGGAGACATCGGACCAGAGGCAGGGAAACCGGTGATGGAGGGTAAGGGATTGTTGTTTAAAACGTTTGCCGACATAGATGTATTCGACATTGAAATCAATGAAAAAGACCCTAAAAAGCTGATTGAAGTCATCAGGGCTATTGCCCCCACATTTGGGGGGATTAACCTGGAAGACATCAAGGCACCCGAATGTTTTGAAGTGGAAGAGGAATTGAAAAAACAACTAAACATTCCGGTTTTTCACGACGACCAGCATGGTACGGCCATCATTTCGGGAGCAGCATTGCTGAATGCGCTTTCACTTGTCGGGAAAAAGATGGATGAGGTCAGGGTGGTGGTCAGCGGAGCCGGGGCAGCGGCTGTTTCCTGCATCAGGCTTTATTACACACTCGGAGTGAAACCTGAAAACGTGGTGATGCTTGATACGAGGGGCGTGTTAAACCGTTCGCGCACCGATCTGAACGAAATCAAGAAGCAGTTCGTAACCGACCGTGAAATATCTACGCTTGCTGAGGCGATGGCGGATGCCGATGTATTTCTGGGGTTGTCGACAGGGAATATCGTAACTCCGGAGATGATCCGTAGCATGGCTCCCGATCCCATTGTGTTTGCCATGGCAAATCCCGACCCGGAAATACCCTACGATGTGGCAGTGGCCAGTCGTCCCGACATCATCATGGCTACCGGCAGAAGCGACTTTCCCAACCAGGTCAACAACGTGCTCGGCTTTCCGTTCATATTCAGGGGTGCCCTTGATGTGCGGGCTTCAACCATCAACGAAGAGATGAAGATTGCAGCCGTGCACGCCCTGGCCGGGCTGGCAAGGGAAGATGTTCCTGACATAGTTTGCCGGGCGTACAACCTGCAGAACCTCTCCTTCGGAAGGCAATACCTGATTCCCAAACCGCTTGACCCCAGGCTGATCACCACGGTGGCACCTGCCGTTGCCAGGGCAGCCATGGAAACCGGAGTGGCACGGCTTCCCGTTTCAGACTGGGACGAGTACCTGCGCCAGCTCAGGAAAAGGCTGGGGCTCGACAACAAACTGATCATGTACATACACAGGAAAGCACACCAAAATCCCAAAAGGGTGGTCTTCGCCGAAGCCAACAACTTCAGGATTCTGAAAGCTGCTGAAACCGTGATCCGTGAAAAAATTGCAAAACCAGTCCTGATCGGCGACAAACAGACCATCGAAAAAATTATCGCAGAACATCAGCTTCATATTCCCGAACCTGAAATCATTGAGCTTTTCGATCCAGCATTGGCTGACAAAAGGATCGAATTTGCCAAGATACTCTACGCCAAACGACAAAGAAAAGGCATGACCATGGAAGATGCAACCGATCACATGCTGAACAGGGATTATTTCGGATCGATGATGGTCGAAACCGGGGAAGCCGATGCCATGATTTCTGGTTTTTCGAGGAATTATGCCGACACCATCCGTCCGGCTTTGCATGCAATCGGCGTCCGAAAAGATATGAACCGGATTGCCGGAATGTACATCATGATCACCAAAAAGGGACCACTTTTTCTGTCCGACACAACTGTCAACATCCAGCCGTCGGCACAGGCGCTGGTCGAGATCACCCTTCTCACTGCCGCAGAGGTCAGGAAGTTCAACATCGAACCGGTTATTGCCCTCGCTTCCTATTCCAATTTTGGTTCATACAAAGGCCCTGCCGATCATCACCACGTCAGGGAAGCCGTTGAAATCCTTCACCGGGATCATCCTGACCTGCTCCTTGACGGAGAGATTCAGGCTGATTATATTTTCAACCCGGAATTAAGGATAAAGAAATTCCCGTTTTCAAAAATCGGGGACATGGAAGTCAACACCATCATCTTCCCCGATTTATGTTCGGGCAATATCCTGTACAAATCACTTCAGGGGATCGGAGCTGCCGAAGCCATTGGCCCTGTCTTGCTGGGAATGAACAAACCGGTTCACATCCTTCAGATGGAAAGTTCAGTGCGGGAGATAGTGAACATGACAGCCATCGCCGTGGTCGATGCACAGGATGCAGATGAAAGGGAGTAATCAGGAATGGCCTCCGATCAGGTCATACAGGCTGATACCGGCCTGATTCTAATCCTGCGCCATCTGTTGTTTCAGCCAGTCAGGACGGTTGGTGGTAAAATGGGTGATGCCCAGAGCTGCCAGCCTTTTGGCTTCCTGAGGATCGTCCACAGTCCAGACAAGAACCTCCAGACCCAGTTCCCTGGCTTTTCCGATGAGTTCTTCGTCAACGGCAGAATATTGCATATTGACCCCTTCAATTTTCAGCTCACGGATTTGCTGGAGCTTACCGAGAGCTGCCTGCTTCGATCCCGACAACCAGTAACATCTGTTTTCAGGAAAAGCTTTTTTGGCATCAACGATAGTCTCCCAACCAAACGCAATAAAGATAATCTCCGGTTTCGATTTGCATTTTTTCAGAATCCTTTCTATGTGCGGGATTACTTCACTACCACTCTTGATCTCAACAACAAGTGTCTTTCCTTCGGGCACAGTGGCAATGATTTCTTCCAGGAAGGGGATGCGTTCGCCTTTGTATTTAGGGTCTTTCCAGGCACCTGCATCAAGGTCTCTCAGGACAACCGACGGAGTGTCAGCGATTTTGAAGCTTTTTCCATTGCATGTACGACGGGTGTCCTTGTCATGGATCACCATTACCCTGTTGTCGGCACTCAGGTGTACATCACACTCCACTGCATCTGCCCCAAGTTCCCAGGCCAGTTTTGCCGATGCAACCGTGTTTTCAGGTGCAAGATAGGACGCCCCTCTGTGGGCTATGTAAAAGTTTTGCGCCATTGAAGCACAGCCACATATCATCATTAAAAAAGTCACCGTAGTTTTCATGATCGCTATTGTTAAAAAAGCGAAGATAGTACCTTTGGAAATAATATTCACCGTTTCGGTGAAAAAACATAGCTTTGTCAGGAACTTATCTTCATGTTCAGAAAGGCATTCACATACTCTGGAGTTTTGGCTATTAGGCTGATTTCGATGTTGCCGCTAAGGTTCTTATACTTGTTGTCGGACCTCATGTACCCTTTTGTTTACTATGTGGCACAGTATCGCCGGAAAGTAGTCTCTGCTAACCTTGCTGGAGCATTTCCGGGTGCTGTTGAAGCTGAACTGAGAAAGACCGAAAAAAGATTTTACCGCTATTTATGCGATCTCATCGTTGAAACCATCAAAACGCGGACCATCCCACTTGCTACCCTTTCCCAAAGGATGCAAATCAGGAATCCGGACCTGGTCAATGAACTTTTCAGGAGAGGTAAAAGCGTCATTGTGGTCACCCAGCATTACGGGAACTGGGAATGGCTGATCCATATTGCACATTACCTGGAGGAACATGCCTACATTGTTTATAAGCCGATTGAAAATGAGGTTTTTGAAAAATATATGAACCGTGTAAGGGAACGCTTTGGGGGGGAGACCATTTCCATGTCGCTGGCACTCCGGAAAATGATTGAAGCCGAACAAAAACAGCGGCCCGTGCTCTTGTGGCTGGCAGCCGACCAGGCCCCTCCCTGGAACCATCAGTTCTGGACCACCTTCCTGAACAGAGAGACCATGTTTTTCACCGGACCGGCCAAGCTGGCCCACCGGTTCAACCACGCGGTGGTCTTTCAGCAAATCAGACCAATCAGGCGTGGATACTATGAGACATGGTTTGAACTGATAACTGACAATCCCAGAGAACTGAGCATCGAAGAAATGATGACCACGTATATAAGATTGGCGGAGTCATTCATCAGAAAAGACCCTGCATTTTATCTTTGGTCACACCGGCGTTGGAAATACCGCAGGTCGGAAAATTTACCGATTTATTGAAGGGCAGCAGCCATCACACCTCACTTCTCTAACTTTTCCCTGATAGCCGGATTTTGCTGTCTCGTCCCCTTTCTTTTTGTTTGCCTCACCCCCTGTTAATAAACTTCTATCATATTGATGTACTGTTATTTCCCCCTCTCCAGGCTGGAGAGGGGGTTGGGGGTGAGGTAAAACTTGAAACTTACATACACTTTCCAATCACTTCCCTCTCCTATTTCAGGATAGAACCTGTACTTTTCCTTTAAAAGGCCGGAGGCAGGGCAGATTATAGGATTCATGATTGATTCAGGTCAGAAACAGAAGCATGATGCAGATTAATTCTACTTTACGGACCTATTAAACCTCCCGGTTTTATACATTTGCCGGATGAACATGATCATTCAAAAATCAGCTCTTCTTGCAATGAAAGGGATTTCACACCTCCCCTTCCGGGTATTGTATGTGGTTTCCGATATCGCTGCCATCCTCCTTCAGTATGTTGTGCGTTACCGCAGGCAGGTTGTTGTCAGCAACATCCGGTCGTCGTTCCCGGGGAAAACTGAGAAAGAACTGAAATCACTTGTCAGGAAATTTTATCGTCATTTAGCAGATCTCACTGTCGAAACGATCAAAGGGTATGGGATTTCATGGGAATCGCTGATGCAAAGGGTTACCGTCCGGGGAACTGAAAGCCTGAATGCGTACTTTGAAAATAACAGGAGTGTCCTGCTTTTCTATATGCATTACAACAATTGGGAATGGACAAATTGTATCCAAAAATTTACCAGGCACACAAACATTGTGATATACAACCCCATGCGTAACAGCGGTCTATTTGAAGATTTCTTGCTGAAAATCAGGGAGCGGTGGGGAGCAAAGAGCATACCCGTTCATAAATCGGGGCGGTTTGCCCTGCAATTTCACAAAATGGGTAAGCCGGTAATTCTCGGGCTTGTGGCCGACCAGCGGCCACATTTTGTTACCCCATACTGGACCATGTTTATGGAACAGGAGACCTGCTTTAACCCAGGTCCAGTCAAAATTGCCAAAGCAACAAATCAGCCGGTGTATTTTCTGCATGTGAGGAAAATAAAACGGGGACATTATGAATATTCATTTATACCACTGATCGATAATCCGTCAGAGCTGGAACCTGCAGATATCCTGTTGCGATATGTGAAGGCTATGGAAGAATGTATCCGTGAAGCGCCTGAGTATTATCTCTGGTCGCACAGGAGGTGGAAGCAGAATAGGCCTGAAGGTTATCCCCTAATGGGAGAATGATTTGCTATTCAGAACCGGTTGAAGTTGTATGCAGTCGATTATTGAAAATATCATCCGCCCTTCGCTCAGGCAGGGAATGAAAACAGCCCTGTGGCTGCTGAAACTGACCATCCCCGTTTCGTTTGCCGTATTTTTACTTGATTATTCGGGTGCCCTGAACAGATTTGCACAGTTCACAGGGACGTTTTTTCACTTAATGGGGCTGCCCGATAAAGCATCCATTATCCTGATTACAGCATATTTCACCAATATTTATTCGGCGATTGGGGTAATGACTACCCTGAACATCTCTTTCCGCGAAGGAATCATCCTGGCCAATATGTGCCTGATTGCACATTCTTTGATCATAGAATGTGGCATCCAGAAAAAAACAGGATCGTCGCCATGGAGAATGGCAATCCTTCGGATTGCAGCCGGATTTATGGCAGCCTGGCTGCTAAACATGCTTATGCCCTCATTCAGCAGCAAAATAACAGTTCAGCCTGCAACAGGGGAATCCGGATTTATGGGACAATTTCTTCCATGGCTCAAATCGATGACGGTCACATCGGTTAATATTGTTGTCCTTGTGAACCTGCTGCTGATCCTGCAAAAAATCCTGAGCGAATCAGGATTTCTGAAATGGCTTGAAAAACCTTTCTATCCGGTAATGAGGCTGTGTGGACTGCCCGCCCGGACCAGTTTCCTTTGGGTGGTCGCTTACATTCTTGGTCTTTCTTACGGCGGGGCCATCATGATCAGCCAGGCAACTGAAGGGCAAATCAGCAGGCACGATGCCGACCTGTTAAACCATCACATTGCCCTGTCACATTCGCAGGTCGAAGACACCCTCCTTTTTGCAGCGATGGGATTGAGCCTTCCATGGCTGGTCTTTCCCCGGTTTGTTTTAGCGGTGGGAGTGGTCTGGTTCAGAAGAATTGAGCTGTATCTGAAGAACAGGATAAAAGGAAACCGACTTTGGGGATGTTTTCAATTCTGACAGACGGGTCTCCAGCGAAATATTTCCTGAGTTTGGAGATGAAAACATCGAGGCTCCTTCCTGCAAAATAGTCGTTTTCACCCCATATAGAAGTAAGAATTTGTTCCCTGCGCACGATTTTGTTTATTGAAAGGCACAACAACCGCAAAAGCTCACATTCTCTGCCAGTAAGCCTCCTGGTTTCACTTCCACGGCAAAGTGCCTGGTTGTCGAAGTCAAATTCGTACTCTCCTATCCGGAACAGGGTTCGTCCTTCAGAAGGCTGGCCGGGACTCAACCGGTTGACTACGGCATTGATCCGACAGAGCAGTTCATCTTCATCGAACGGTTTGGTGATGTAATCGTCGGCACCAAGGCCATATCCCCTGAGTTTGTCGGGCTTCATAGAACGGGCTGTCAGAAATATGACCGGAATGTTTTTGTTGATCGATTTCACCATTCGGGCCAGACTAAAACCATCGAGGACGGGAAGCATGATATCGAATATGCAGAAATTGAAATTTCCCTGGCGGAAAGCCTTCAGCGCTGACTCACCGTCACGGAACAATTTCACCGATAAACCATGGCTTTCGAGAAACCCAACCAGAAGAACACCCAGGTTCAGGTCATCTTCAACCAATAAAATACGAAGTGGTTTGTCAGTCTTCATTTTTACTGAGTTTTGGCATAATCAATGTAAAAGTACTGCCTTTCCCGGGATCACTGGATACCGTAACCCTTCCCCCGTGGGCTGCAACAACACTTTTTACATATGATAATCCGATTCCGAATCCTTTGATATTGTGAACATCACCTGTGGGCACCCTGAAGTATTTGTCAAAGATATATTTCTGATATCTACGGGGAATGCCTATGCCTTTATCAGTAATTATGGTATGTACCATATTTACGGTCACCCTGGTGACAACCTGTATCTCAGGCCTGCCCGGAGAATACTTCAGAGAATTGGTTAGTAAATTCACCAATGCATTGGTTATGTGAACCCTGTCAGCATTCACAGAGTCATTTTCTGCGAAGTCAGTAGTTACAATGGCATGGCTTTCCTCCACCATCATCTTCACCGATTGAAGGGCATCTTCAACCATTTCCTTCATTCTTTCCGGCTTTTTGATATATTCATATTCTTCCCATTCAACGGCAGCGAGGTCCAGCAGGCTATCGACCTGACGCTGGAGTTTCTGGTTTTCCCTAAAAATCAGGTTGCCATATTCCTTAAGTTTGTTATAATTATCAATGTCCCTCCCCTTCCTGATCAGGTTGGAAGCAAGGGCTATTGACGACATGGGTGTCCTGAATTCATGGGTCACGTTGTTGATCAGTTCCCGTATGTTTTCGGAAAGGCGGAGTTCATTCCGGTAAAGCCTGACAAGCTGGAAAATGGAAACGATGATTAAAAGAATCAGTACCACCGATGAAATCAGCATCAGGCCGGCTTCGTTCATGAAGAATCCTGCTTTTCCCGGGAACTGCACCACAAGCTCATAGCCGCTTGTCTGAAGAACTTCCCGCAGACTTTGTGCGTAACAGGTACCTTTCTTCATGACCAGGTTGACTGACCCATTTCGGATGGTATCCCGCCTGTGACGTGTAATAAACAAGTCGTAAGCTGTTTCTATCTGATAAACAGCAAGCTCTGAATCGATTGATGCCCTGATTTGTTCCCAGATTCCGGGAGTTAGCTTCATAGAATCTGATTTCAATCCATCGCATCCCATACATTCCCGCATTGCACTGCATACCATCCGATCGTTGTTCAGATTTGCAATTGTATTGTTCAATGCAAGATCGACACTGTTTTTGAACACCTTTTCCTGGAACTTCAAGGAATAGTCAATCCATCTGATCTGGATCAGGAGCAGGATGCCAAGCATGATCAGGGTCGCCCAGACAATGTAGTTCTTCAGCGATTTATTCATCATGCAAAAATAAATAAAATAAAAGACAAAAAACTCTACTTTAACATCGCGTTAACATCTCTTCATTATGAAGAGCATTATTTTTGCCTCATGAATATGAAAAAAAATAAACATTAAAAATTTTAACCATGAAAAAATTGTTATTCATTCTGGCCATCGTAGCAGTATATGGACTATCTGTCACAGCAGCCAAAGCCTCAGCAGTTGCGTCCGAAAAAGCAGGAGTGACTCTCGTTGCCAATACCAGTGCCCCTGACGACAAGAATGCTGATTCAAAAAAATCAGAAATCAAGAAAGATTCATCCTGTGCCGATAAAAAGGCTGAAGCCGGATGTGCGGGAAAATCAGAAGTCTCGGGATGCTGTTCCAAGGCAAAGGCCTCAGGTTGTGCCGAAGCAAAAGGATGCTGCAGTAAAAAGGAAGAGGCTGCAGTTCCGGCCAAGAAATAATCCGGTTTCGGGATAGAAAAAAGGGTACAATGATTTGTATCCTTTTTTTTAGGGCATTCTGAAGAGATTGTGGTAACTTTGAAAGAAAAGAAATCAGATGAAGGAAGCACAGTTTTGGATGGTTGAAAAAGATGGTGCCATCAGGTGTACGCTGTGCCCGCATGAATGCCTTATATCCGACGGGAAAGCCGGAATTTGCAAGGTAAGGAAACACGAAAGGGGCAAGCTTTACAGTACAGTTTTTGGAATTCCCGCTGCACTTCACATTGATCCGATTGAAAAAAAACCATTGTATCATTTCTACCCTGGACACAGGATTCTTTCTGTCGGGACAAAGGGATGCAACCTTCGATGCAGGTTTTGTCAGAATTTCAGCATTTCACAATCGGGGCAGGAACAATTTCCAGCTGAAAATTTTATTTATCCGGAAAGTTTGGCCAACCAGGCAGCCGCTATTGAGGGCAACCTTGGGATTGCATATACATACAATGAACCAACTGTTTTTTTTGAATACATGCTGGAAACTGCCCGGGAAATCAAAGCAAGGGGAATGAATAATGTGGTAGTCAGCAACGGGTATATCAATCGAAGTCCTTTGGAGACATTTCTGCCATTCGCCGATGCATTCAACATCGATCTGAAAGCCTTCAGCGATGGATTTTACAGAAAGCTGACAGGTGGCACTCTTACACCGGTACTTGAAACCCTGAAAGCAATTGTATTCTCGGGAAAACATCTTGAAATTACGTTTCTTGTGATTCCGGGGTTCAATGATTCAGTCAGTGAATTTGAAATGATGACCGACTGGATTGCCAATGAACTGGGTTCCGTTGTCCCGCTTCATCTTTCCCGATATTTTCCCTCTTTCCTCCTGGCTGTTTCTCCGACACCGCTGGCTACACTTTACCGGTTTGCAGAGATAGCTGCCCGGAAACTTCAGTTCGTTTATACCGGGAATGTCGGAACAGATGATTACTCTGCAACAAAGTGCCCATCCTGCAAAACAATCCTGATCAACCGGGAAGGATATCAAACCACCATCACCGGCTTGACAGAGGAAGGACGATGCCTCAATTGCCATGCTTCTGTTTCTGTGAGGATGTAATCAGGTCTGAACCGGATATTTTACTAATTTTGCACCATCCATTCAGACTGTATCTTCTCCTGTCAGAAAGATATCCCGATTCAGAAAGGTCAAACCGGCAGCCAGGGCCGCCGGGTAAAAGATGAACCGCCCATGGATGGAATTGATTTGATAAGTAAAATGACACATGGATTTTCATGAATTTAACCTGATGCCGGAGTTGCTTGATGCCATCCAATTTATGGGATATAAAGAAGCAACCCCTATTCAGGAACAGGCAATACCACCGATCATTGAAGGAAGGGACCTGATGGCTTGTGCCCAGACCGGAACCGGCAAAACAGCTGCATTTCTTATACCTGTACTCGATTTTCAGGCACGTAAGCCTTCGCCCGATACCAACACCCTGATCCTGGTTCCCACAAGGGAACTGGCTATCCAGATTGACCAGCATATACAGGGATTGGCCTATACACTCAATGTAACTTCAATAGCCATTTACGGGGGAGGCGACGGAAGCGACTGGGGACAACAGAAAACCGCCCTGACAAAAGGGGCTGACATCATTGTAGCCACCCCAGGGAAATTGATTTCGCATCTGACACAGGGGTATGTTAAATTTGACCGGATAGAGCATCTCATTCTGGATGAAGCCGACAGAATGCTGGATATCGGTTTCTATGACGATATTATGAAAATCATATCGTACCTCCCTCCGAAGAGACAGAATCTCATGTTTAGCGCCACCATGCCAGCAAGGATTGTCACATTTGCAAAACAAATCCTGAACAATCCGGTTGAAATTGCCCTGGAGATGTCAAAACCTGCCGAGGGGGTGCTTCAGGCTGTTTACCTTGTGCATGAAAACCAGAAAACACCATTGATCAACAGCCTGATTGCCGGGAAACCCGAGTACAACACGATCCTTGTCTTCAGTTCCACCAAACGAAAAGTTCTTGACATTGTTAAAGGATTGCGCTCGAAAAGTTACAAGGTTGAAGGGATTTCATCCGACCTGGAGCAGAAGGAAAGGGAGGAAATCCTTCTCCGGTTCAAGTCAAGAGATATCAGGATTCTGGTGGCGACCGATGTTCTGAGCCGGGGTATTGACATCAAAGATATCAACCTGATTATCAATTATGATGTTCCAGGTGATGCCGAAGATTATGTGCACCGTGTCGGGCGTACAGCCAGGGCCGATGCCACTGGTGTAGCCATCACCCTGGTGAACGAACAGGACATGTACAAAATGCAAAGGATCGAAAAACTGATTGGGAATGAGATTTACAAAGCTCCTTTGCCTGAGCATCTCGGAGAAGCTCCTTCCTGGAAAGTGAAACCCCATAGCACTGGAAGCCATTTCAGGAAAAAAGGAAACACAAAAAAATATCAGGGAATAAGGTCTGGCCAGGTGAAACACAGCGTTCGGAGAAACCAGTCGGGAAACAAGGGAAAGTGAAGGACACTCACGGGATAATTGTCAGTTTTTTTGTTTACCGTTGATGGAAATTCAGCAATAAACTTATAAATTAGCTGAATTCAAATAAACGGCTGTGATGTTAAAGCAACTGTTTCCACCTCCGGCATGGCGGCTTCCCGTGATATTTCTTCTGGGTATTTTTACAGGGCTTGGGATTTTAACCCTATACCTGGCTAAAGCTCATTCCTACCTTTCGGACCGGCCGGAAACCTGTGTGAACTGTCATATCATGGCTCCCCAGTATGCAACCTGGCAACACAGCTCCCACAGGGAATACACCAATTGCAACGACTGTCATGTCCCACACAACAACATCGCAAACAAATATTTCTTCAAGGCAAAAGATGGCTTACGGCATTCCGGCATGTTTGCCCTGAAGCTTGAACCGCAGGTAATTCGAATCAAGAAGGCCGGTGCCGAAGCCGTACACAATAACTGTATCAGGTGTCACGAAACACTCCTGGTTGATCCGAAACTGGAAGCAACAGTAGCCATGTTCAGGGCAACCAGGGAAAACCGCAAATGTACCGAATGCCACCGTGAGGTTCCTCACGGCCGGGTAAACAGCCTTTCGAGTGTGCCCTATGCCAGGGTTCCCTTGCCCGGAAGTACGGTTCAGGTATGGTTTCAATCCTTCATGAAAAACGAATAAAACCCTCTGATATGAGATCACTGGCCAAACTGACAGAAAACAAACCAGCCCTTGGATGGGCTCTTTTTCTGGCCACCCTGTTGATTGTGTTTCTGCTTGGATTGCTTGCCTCCTCCATCATCGAACGAAGGGCAGAAACAATGGTTGTCAACGTACCCAAAATTACCATCGGCGAATTTGAGCCACGGAATGAAATCTGGGGACAAAATTATCCGAGGGAGTTCCAGTCGTACTATGGAACAGCCGATACCTCATTCCGAAGCAAACATGGCGGGAATGCCATGGTGGATGTTCTGGAAGAACATCCCGAAATGGTTGTATTATGGGCCGGATACCTCTTTTCAAGGGATTATAACCAGGGACGGGGACATTTTTATGCCGTAGAGGACGTGTACAATACGCTCCGTACCGGTGCTCCCATGGATGCCGGATCAGGACCGCAACCAACCACCTGCTGGACATGTAAAAGCCCCGATGTTCCGAGGATGATGAACCGGTCGGGTATTGCAGGATTCTATATAGGAACCTGGGCCAGCCTGGGCAGTGAAATTATCAATCCCATCGGATGCGCCGATTGCCATGATCCTGTGACCGCCAACCTGCACATATCCCGTCCGGCATTGACTGAAGCCTTTCAACGGCTGGGAAGGGATATCCGAAGAGCCGGATATCAGAAGATGCGTTCACTGGTTTGCGCCCAGTGTCACGTTGAATACTATTTCGACAAAAAGAAAGTTGAAAATGCATCTTACCTCACTTTTCCATGGGACAAGGGATTCACTGTCGAAGACATGGAGAAATACTACGATAACATCGGCTTTTCGGACTGGACCCACGCTCTCAGCAAAGCTCCGATGCTGAAAGCACAGCATCCCGATTATGAAGTTTTCACCTTTGGCATCCACAGCCAGCGCGGTGTGGCATGTGCCGACTGCCACATGCCGTATATCAGTGAAGGAGGCCAGAAATTCACCAATCATAAAATGCAGTCACCCCTGAACAACATCGCTGCTTCCTGCCAGGTTTGCCACCGTGAAGAGACAGATATCCTTGTTCAGAACGTTTACGAACGGCAGGACAAAGTGCTTGAAAACAGGGTTAAGCTCGAGCAGCTGCTTGTGCGGGCCCATCTTGAAGCACAAAAAGCATGGCAGCTGGGTGCATCTGAAAGCCAGATGTCGGATATTCTGAAAGGTATCCGTCATGCGCAGTGGCGATGGGATTTTGTTGCAGCCACACACGGGGGTTCGTTTCATGCACCCGTTGAAACCGGACGCATCGTGTCCTCAGGTATTGCCATAGTCCAGGAAACCCGCCTGTTGCTTGCCCGCCTGTTCATGAAACTTGGATTTTCCGGTGAAGTACCCTATCCCGACATCTCCACAAAAGCCAAAGCGCAGGAATTCATCGGTCTCGACATGAAAAAATTCAGAGAAGAAAAAGCTGCTTTTCTCAGGGAAATTGTGCCGGCATGGAAAAGTGCCGGGGAAAAAAGGCAGGCTGCCTGGCAGTAAGTATACTTACTCCTTCCATCCCAGGCTTTTGATCTCAGCTTTCATCCTCTCATAGTGAGAACCTTCCCAATATATCCTACCACATCCTGAACACCTGAAAAACGATTGAAACAGGGATGCTGTTTCCTCGGGAACGAGGTATTCCGCTTCCCGTTTACATACTGTTTCCAGTTTTCCATTGCATTTCAGACACCGGGTAAATGGTCTGAACTGTGACGTGAGATCAAATTTATCAATGACTTCGTTCAATTGCATGACAGGGTGAACCGACCTGACATAGTAACCATGGTCAACCTGACCTGATTTGAGCATTTCCCTGTCCCTGGTCAGGATGATCCTCTTCTGCGTCGATGCCAGGTTGATGATCTCATCATCGCTTAGTTCAACTGAAAAAAGAGTATCAAATCCGAGCATTCTCAACTTAGTAGCAAGTTTTCCAAGATGGGCATCTGCAATGAACCTGCTTTTACGCAATGGTTTTTTTCTGTTCCGGCTGATACCGGAAACGTCGAATGATTCAAACTCAGGATAAACCGAAATATAGTCTCCCGGCCGAACCAGATGACCGAAATCAACAGGGCCCCCGTTTACCAGTACCAGATCGATGGCGGAATGAGGTACACCAAGCGATTCAACTGCATTTTTCACCGTGACCCTGCCTTTCACTGTAATTTCAATTTCCCTTTGCCTGAAGGCAGGTTTAATAAAATCGTTCAGCTCAGCGTAAAATCTGACCGATACTACCGCATTGTTTCGGGCACCTGCTGTTTTATACTGATTATGCATTTTCGGACTGCCTTTCCGGTAAGCTTTCCAGATCAATAACCGATCCGGGATTATTTTGCCATTGTCGCTGACTAAATTATGCAAAAACTTCTGCACATGAAATATTTCCATTCAACTTTGTTCATCGTCAGGCATGAAAAACCGGAACCGCGATGGTACAATTTTGACCGGAATTTCATATATTTGAGCAAAAGCCGGAATACCTTCAGCGAGGAAGAACAGAAAAATTCTGCATTGAAAACCGCCGATTGTATGCTTCCGGATTTGACTATTGAAAAGAGAAAGTGATGAAAAAAATATACCTGTTTTTCCTTGTTGCCTTTGCGGCAATGACGGTGAGGGGGGGTGAACCCTACACCATACAAATTTCCTATGTGATGAACAAAAGCAATCCCCCTTTCTATACCTTTACAACCGATTTTAAAGGGGAGGCAGTGAAGTATTACTGGTCTTTTTCTGATGGTTTTCAATCGGAAGAAAGGATGCCTGTTCATACATTCAAATCATCGGGGAGATACGCTGTTAAAGTGAAAATTATTGACAAGTCAAATGAGGTGCACGCCGGGGTACTGGAAACATCTTTTGAAGGAGGCTCCTCCCTGACCGATGGTTGCAGGGCAGGGTTTGCTGCTTCGGTGATCACGACATCTTCAGGAGCAGCTTCGAAAAGAGTATCTTTTACAAACCTTTCAGCAGGCGATATCATAGAATGCTACTGGAATTTTGGGGATGGAACCACCAGTCAGGAAAAAAACCCCATTCATGAATATACCGCATACGGAGAATACAAAATTTGCCTGGTCATCAGGACTGGAAATGATTGCAAAAGCGATTTCTGTATGAATGTAAAGCTGACTGATCCGACAGTTCCTGTTATTCACTCAGGCAAAGGATACGTAAAAAACCTCTCTTCACTTGAAAACTGCGGATTGGTTTTGGTTCTCTCCGACGGAACGATCCTGCTCCCTGTTCAGATAGTACCTGCATTTGAACTGAAAGAAGGGCAGGAGGTGGAGTTAGCTTACGAAGTATTACAGAATATAAACACAACCTGCCAGGCCGGTAAGCCTGTAAAAATCCACAAAATTGCAGAGTTAACAAACACAGACAAGAACTGTAAGGCATATTTCACAGCAACCAATGAACTTTGGTCGAATACAGCCATGATGAAAAAAATGGTGTTTGCCAATTTATCGACCGGAAATATCAGTGAGTGCACCTGGTCGTTCGGAGATGGAACCACCAGCAAGGAGCTAAGGCCTGTTCATGAGTATCCAAAATATGGGAAGTATCAGGTATGCCTCTCCCTATTAACCGTTTCGGGTTGCAGAAGTGAATATTGCACAACCATAGAGGTCGACAGCATGGCGGTTATACCCTGTGGATTTGACATAGTGATCAAACAAAAGGATCAGAGTAACCAGACATTCCTGTTTTATGCGGTTTCAAACAAAGTGATCAAAAGCTGGAAATGGACTTTCGGTGACGGTTCGGGAAGTGATATTCAGAATCCCGAACACACCTACGAAAAACCGGGAACATACGAAGCCTCCTGCACCATTGTGACCGAAGACGGATGTACAGCAACCAGGAGCAGGAAAATTACGGTAGCCGAACCTGCACTGCCTGTATGTCCGGGAGCCATCAGCCTGTTGTTGTTCGATCCTTCCGGACCGACAACCCTGTGCAACGGTAAAGCGATCGCCGGTTTGCTTGATGAAATAGGAGTGCCATTTAAAGAAGTAAGCTTTTCATGGTCAAACGGTGACAAAGGAGATACGGCAAAGAACCTGTGTAAGGACAAACTATATTCCGTCCATGCGGTGATTGATAAGGTCTGCCAGAAAAACACCTCCTTTGCATTTCTCACAAAACCAGCCTGGCGCGCTGAAACCAAATCAGGGAATATTTCTTTCATAGTTGAAACACCTGCTGAAGATATCGTTTATAAATGGGATTTCGGCGATGGCAATACAGCATTTGGTCCGGCTGTGGATTATACATATATGAAAGATGGGGAATACAATGTAACCCTGACGGCTATCAGTGGAAATTACTCAACGGAATCCACCCGGAAAGTTGCCGTTATTGCCGAAGGAACTACATCCCTGAAGGTTTCGCCTGCCCTGAATTTCAAAATTTATCCGAATCCGGCCGGAGATCGGGTAATAATCGAAACCGAGGCACCTGTTCAGGAAGGAGTGATGGTGGAACTGACCGACATGAAGGGACAAAGAAAAAACCTTACGACATTCAGACAGAGTAACCAGAGACTCCTTGAGCTGAATATTGCACATCTTCCCGACGGGATTTATGTAGTCAGAATTCTCGGGGCCAACTCTGTATATGAGAGCATGAAGTTGCTGAAAAAGAAATGACTACCGGGCTCTTTCATCAAGGCAGCAGACCGTCCTTCGCTCATAAAGTCTTCCTTTTAAAGATTTTACGATGTTTTTCCACCCGGGGGCTGATAAAAAGGTTGTCAGCCCTTTTTCCTGGTAATAAAAACCAAAGGCAAATGATTTTCACCGGCAGGGGTTTTCTGGAAATCGGCATAAACCTCAACCTGGGGAAAGCCGGCCACATCCATTAGTTGGAGGAGGTCATTCTTTCCGATACCCAGAAGATCGGTTTCGTTTTCAATGATTTCTCCGCTGTTCTTTAAGGTTAGTCTCGTTGCAAAACGAATTTCACGGCTTCCGGGGGAAAAACGATATTTTCTTTCAAACCGGACTGTTTCATTGTCGATGGCAGGAAGTTCACCGATTCTTTCCCTGAAGATGATATCATAATTCAGGATTTGAAGGAAAAATAGACCATCCTGCTTCAGGACAGACCGTACACTACTGAAAAAGTCACGCATCTGCATCGGATTGAGCAGGTGAACCAGTGTATTTCCAAAGCAGATTACACCATCGAACTTTGCTCTTCCGAAAAGGCGGGCTATGTGAAGCATATTGGCCTTCCGGTAAATGATATTCTGATGGTTGTTGATTCGGACAGCTTCAGATAGGAGGTCACCATTCAGATCGATGGCTGTTACGGTTGCACCTTTCCCTGCGAGTGCTGCTGCCAGGGTTCCGCATCCGCATCCTACATCCAGGAGATGCCAGCCTTCGAGCGTTCCAAGCTCAGTTTCAATACAATCGATTTGATTTGGATTCAACGGAAATATAGCTGAATAATATTTTGCTACCGAGCCGTAAAACCTGTCATGTTCACTTTCAATTCTTATCATAATAGTTATTTTTCAATTCTCACACGGGCATCAACAGCAAGGATGGAAGTGTTATTTCCAATCAGGGGATTGATGTCCAGTTCTTTGATTTCAGTTGCAAACCGGAGCAAAGTGGAAAGCCGGACAATGATCTGTGCAAATTTCCGGATATCCACCCCGTTTTTTCCTCTATATCCTTTTAATATATTGAATGACTTCAGATTGTGTATCATTGAGTAGGCTTCCTCCTTTGACAAAGGGGCCAGGCCTGATGTGACATCTTTCATTACTTCGACATAGATTCCACCCAACCCGCACAAAATGACATGTCCGAAAGGTGATTCATACTTGGCACCCAGAAACAGTTCCGTTCCGAATGCCATCTGTGCCAAAAGGACGGCCACGGAACCTTCAATTTTCATCAATGTGTTAAATTCCTGGCGCACACTCTCTTCATTCCTGACGTTCAGAACCACACCGCCCACATCTGTTTTGTGAACAGGACCCACTGCCTTCATAACCAATGGAAATCCGATTTCTCCCGCCGCATTCAGTGCTTCCTCCTCGCTCCTGACCACGATCTCGCGAACCATTGGAATTCCGGCAGCATCAAAAAGCCGGTGAATTACCTCAGGAGCCTGAAATCCGGGTTGAGTCCGATCCACGATCCTTCTGATTTCAGGTATGTCGACACCTTCAAAATATATCGACGGCTCAGAGGGTTTGGGAGTATGGATAATCTTTGTCAGAGCCCTCCCAAGCAAAACCTCATCCGGAAAGTTGACATTTCCGTGCGACAGGAACTGAGAGACCTCCTCACCGACATCAATAATGGAAGGCAAGATAGGATAGATCGGTTTGTTGCACTGAAGCATTTTTTCACTCAGCAGATCAAATACTTCTCTAACCGGAACCAAACCATTGCTGCCAAAAATCACAGCCATCCCGTCGATATCAAAATCATTTTCACAGGCATCGATGATTGCCTTCAGTTGATCGGCAGTGCCTGTTGCCAGGATATCAAAAGGATTCTCAAGCGATGATCCGGGGTGGAGCTTTTCTTTCAGTGCCTGTTTGGAGGGAGAATCAGGGATTGCAGGAATCACCAGTCCGCCATCTTCCAGTGCATCGGTTAGCATCACACCGGGCCCGCCCGCATGGGTAATGATGGCCATTTTCTTACCTTTCAGTTCCTTGCAGAGAAAAACATTTGCAACGGTCACCAGCTCCTCCCTGCCGTAACACCTGACAATTCCCGCTTTTCTGAAGAGAGCCTCCACGGCTGCATCGGATGATACCATGGCTCCGGTGTGTGAAGATGCCGCCCTGCTGCCTGCCGAGGAACTTCCGGCTTTAATGGCTGCTATCCTACACCCTTTCCTGATCAGTGATGTGGAATGATGCAACAGCTTATCAGGATCATGGATGCTTTCGAGGTATATAAGCTTGACGAGGGAACTAGTCTCAGGATCAAACTCCTCATCCATGTATTCCAGAATATCCTCAACAGTTGTCTGGGCTCCGTTGCCAACCGACCAGATACTTGAAAACCGGAGTCCTTTGGGAATTCCTGCTTCCATAATGAAAACGGCAGTGGCCCCTGATCCTGATATAAAATCACATCCTTTCGGCCATAATCTGGGTATCGGTGTCGTGAAAACACTGGTATGGTATTGATTCATAATCCCGATACAGTTCGGGCCGATCAGAGTTCCCTCTACCGAATTCACCACTGCGGCCATCTCTTTCTCTATCTGCTTCCCTTCAGTGCTCACTTCGCTGAAACCTGCCGATATCACGATAAATGCCCGGGTATTCTTTTCCTTTACCAGCATCTCAATGCTCTCCAGGCATGAATGTGCAGGAATCGCAAGGATTGCCAGGTCAACATCCGGCAAATCCCTGACTGAAGGAAAGGCAGGAATCCCCTGTATCACATGATCCTTTGGATTCACAATAAATAAATCACCTGCAAACCCATGATCGACCAGGTTCTTAATCAGCTTTCCCCCCGGCTTGTTCAGATGATTTGATCCCCCCACCACAACAATGCTTGCAGGATGAATCAGTTTTTCATGTATCATGACATGATTTTAAAGTATCGAAATTACAAAATTGTTCTTTCACAATGCTGATATTTGGCATATCCGGCTATTTATTTCTTTACCCGATAAAAATGATTGATTAGTTTTACAGAGCAGAAAAAAGGAACTATGCTGCAGAAGATCGTGGTTTTTATCAGGCTCGAAGATTCGGATTCCGTGATAATCCCTTACGGTGTTCATCTGGCCAGGGCATTCAGGAAGGAGCTTTGCCTGTTTTATCATTCAACAGAGGCATTCCATGCCGAAATGACCGAAGATAAGTTAAAAAAGTACAAGCAGTCGATCCATCTGGAAAATCCATCTCTTTCTGTTTCATTCCTTATAGGAAAGTTTAAAAGGGAACATCTGGCAGTGGTTCTTGCCGATGAACATGAAGCCATTCTGCTTGTGGCAGGAGCCGCCACGTGCAAAACACTTTCCCGGTCATTGCAAAACAGCCCAATCCCGTTTTTATATGTGAATGAACGGTATCCCTGTATCCCCGATTTCAGCACTATTTTCTTCCCTGTCGATCTCAGAATTCAGAACAGGGATGCGATGAAATGGATTCTCTATTTTGGCAGGTACATTCCCAGTGAGATCGTTGTCATCGGGGCAAACGACAAATCAAAAAGCAACCGGCGCCTCGTGAACGGGAATGTGTCAATGATCAGAAAGAACCTGGTAAAGTATGGGATTCAACACCGGATATACCAGGGTAACCGCAGCAGTCTCCGGATTCAGGAGGAAGGTTTCGTGGCGGCCACACTTTGGCATGCCGGAATGCTTGTACTACTCGGAAGTTCTGTTATCACGGTACTGGAGATGATCATTGGTCTTCCAGAAGAAAAAATAGTCAGGCAAGCCAGGGGTTTGGCTGTTCTGGTCGTAAATCCGAGAAGGGAAACCTACCTGGTATGCGAGTAATCGGATGCATTTATGATTCATACACAATAAACCGGTGAACCTTTTCCTCGATAATCATACCTTTGTAAATACAATGCTTATCAGATATATGAGAAAATACAGAGGATATCCGGCTCGTTTTTCAGGATGGAAAACCTGCCTTTCTTTCACCGGACGAGGGTTGTTTTTAAAGATAATCTTCATCTCGTTAATGGGTTCCCCCGTTCCCGTTTTTTCCCAGAAGCCGCATTTCAGCTTCACATTCACAGGATTTGGCGACAACCGTGAGTTTCACAACGGCTTATCAAGGGCGCAAACTATTTTTGGGACACTTGGAAATGCAGAGTTGGGTACTTCAATCGAAGGACATACTGTTGCGGCCGGTATCAGCGAATTATATGAGTTTGGCAGCCGGATCGACTTTCACACGCCACAACTGATTCTTTATTACAAATATGAAGATCAAGGATTGCTTTTTCAGTTCGGATCATTTCCTCGCCTGGGCAGGATTGATTTCCCCCTGGCAATGCTCGCCGACACCTTATTGTATTACCGACCCCAGGTTGAAGGATTATTCGGCAGGATTGCCCGGACATGGGGGTATCAGCTGGCATTTGTCGATTGGACAGGGCGACAAACCGAAACGGTCAGGGAGTCGTTTATGGCGGGTTCATCGGGAGAAATCAAGTTCGGAAAAGGATTCATCGAGAACTATCTCCTGCTAAACCATCTTGCCCACGCTTCAACAAAACCGGAAGGGCAGCATATCAAAGATTATTTTGGCTTTTCGGTCCTGGCCGGGATCAGATGTGCAAACGAAAACAGGTTGTCAGGATATCTCAAGGGAGGGATACTGACATCACTTTACCGGGAGCGATCGGTAACCAATGGATTTATCGACAGCCATAGCCTCATCCTGGAAGGATATGGTCAATACAGAAATTATGCTGTTAAAACCATTTTACATAGTGGCGGTGAGCATCATTTTGCCCTGGGAGATCCTTTTTACAGGTTTAGAAACTACTGGCGCAGCGATCTCATATGGATTTTTTTTCGCCATAAGCAGGTGCAGGCCCGGTTCAACTGGTCATTTCATGTTGTAAACCGTAAAAACCTGGATCATTCACAGCAGTTGAAGGTTGTAGTTTCTTTGTAAGGAACTCTCCTGTGAAGAATCATTGTCCTTTTCTGAAGATTTCTTCCTCTTTCTGATACCCTTCAGAAACAACGGTAAGCTTCAGGTTATCCCTGTTAACAATCACACCGTTCTGGAGGACAGAAGGTACCAGCTTCTCACCATTGCTGGTTGTCTGAAAAAGCTTATCGCAGGATTCTCCGTTTGCAAGCCGCATTGCAATATCTGCTGCTGTTTCAGCCATTTTTCGGATTGGTTTGTAAATTGTGCAGGTTTGTGTTCCTTTCACAATTTCCTGAAGGTTCCTGAGATCGGCATCCATCCCTGCAACCAATACTTTTCCGCTGAGTTTTTTTTCTTCAAGTGCCTGAATGGCGCCCCAAGCGATGGCATCGTTTGCAGCTATGATAGCATCCACTTTGTTGTTTGTTTTTTTCAGCAAATCCAAAGTTAGTTTGTAGCCCTCATCGGCACTCCATTGTTCAGTAAACGTGTTATACACAAGTTTGACATCGCCCTTTTCAATTAAAGGTGAAAGGATGTTCATTTGCCCAAGGTAGAGGAACTGACTGTTGTGGTCACTCCTTGCACCTCCGATGAGTGCGTAATTTCCCACCGGTTTTATCCTGGTAAGATATCCTGCCTGCAGTTCCCCGATTTCGACATTATCAGTCGAAACATAATAATCCAGATTACAGTTCAGAATCAACCGGTCGTAAGAAATAACCTTCACCCCATTGCGGTGCGCTTCTTTCACAATCTTAGCCGCGGCAAACTGATCGACCGGTACGATAACCAAAACAGCGACACCTTCTTCAAAAAGTTCATTTGCCTGTTTCATCTGGACTTCAGCATTGTTGCCGGCATCTTTGACGATGACGTTTCCACCGAGCTCCTTTACTTTGGAAACAAAGCAATCACGATCATTTTCCCACCGTTCCTTATCGAAGGCGTGGATGAGAAATCCGATCTTCACCGGTTCCGTTTTCTGACAACCTGTGAAGAAAAGAACAATAGCAATCAAAGTGAATAAACGGATCAGTGGTTTCATAGTGAATAAAGTTTGAACTCTCCTTCAATTTACGAAATAAATTCCAAAGTTGTACACTTTTTCACCATGATCTCTTCATTCCCTGGCTTCAGGGTTCAGAATGAGCGTATTTCGGAGTATAACCGCTGAACCGGTAAACCGACCACATTATAGTAAGATCCCTCTACCCTGGTAATACCAGCCATCCCGATCCATTCCTGGATCCCATAAGCACCGGCCTTATCATAGGGATTGAAGTTCCTGATGTAATAATCGATCTCGTAATCCGCAAGTTCTTTAAACTCAACATGGGTTACCACGTAAAATGTTTTTACTTTTGCAAGGCTTTTCAGGCAGACACCGGTGACCACCTGATGGGTATGCCCGCTCAGTTTTCTGAGCATTTGTTTTGCATCCGCCTCGTCGGCCGGTTTTCCTAAAACCTCTCTGCGAAGCCAAACAATGGTATCGGCTGCAATTAGCAAATCGTTTTCTGTCAACAACATACCAACTGCATCGGCTTTTTGTTTTGCAAGATAAACCGGGATTTCGGTCATTCCCAGCGAAGAAGGAAAATCTTCAGGAATATCGACCGAAATAACCGTAAAAGGAATTCCAAGACCCGAAAGCAGTTCCACTCTTCGGGGCGATTTTGATACCAGATAATATTGATAAGGGGGAAACCAGTCCACTTGGAAAATTTTAACTCAATCACAATTACGCATCAGCTACACCTTAGCAGGTCAAATTTTAATTTCGATAAGTTCATCCCCTTTCATCACCACAAATCCTGTGCTTTCATCACCAGCTCAATAACTTCCCTTACACATCCGAAGCCTCCGGGTTTGCTGGAAATCAAACCGGAGATTTCTTTCACTTCGGCAACGGCATCCGAGGGGCAGGCAGCCAGTCCGACCTCCTTCATCACCGGCATATCGGGAAGATCATCGCCCATATAAAGGATCTCTTCGGGAAGAATAGCGGTTTGCAAGGTAAAATCATGATAACATGCCATCTTATCTGAAGACTGGTCATAAAAATAGATTACTCCGAGTTTTTGGTACCGAAGCCTGACCCTTTTTTGTCCCCCTCCTGTGATAACCCCGATGACGAAACCTTTGGAGAGAGCTGCCCTGATGGCATATCCGTCTTTTAAACATGCAGTCCTGACAGGTTCGCCTTCCTTATCAAGTGCAGAAACATCGGAAGATAAAACCCCGTCCACATCAAATAAAAAAGCTTTTATACGGGAGATATTATCTGGTAATGGCGGCATAATTCCTTTTTTGCCGGGAAAGATAGAAATTGTATCCGGAAATCACCAACAAAAAAAGCCCATTATTTTCGGGATACCCTCAAAAATAATGAGCACGTAGTATGGCAAGCTGAAAACCGGTTATTTCACGGCATTCTCGTACCGGTCCAGTACCTCTTTCCAATTCACCACATTCCAGAAGTTTTCAATGTATTCAGGACGCCGATTCTGGTATTTCAAATAATAGGCATGTTCCCATACATCAAGTGCAAGAATCGGAGTTCCCCGTTTGCCGGATGTTTCCATCAGGGGATTGTCCTGGTTTGCAGTGGATGAAACAAACAGTTTCCCGTCATCACCAACCGAAAGCCATGCCCAACCACTCCCAAACCGGTTTTTGGCGGCATTTTCGAACTGCTCCCTGAAAGCATCCCAGCTCCCGAAATCTTTCTCCACAACTGATTTCAATTTTCCTGGAACTTCCTGTTTTTCAGGGGATAGATTCTTCCAGAAAACAACATGATTGTAGTAACCGCCACCGTTGTTCCTGATTGTCTCCGAATATTGTCCTATTCTGGCAAAAATCTTTTCAACAGGCACATCCAGAAGGCCTTCCTTTTTTGCTGCATCCATAAATTTATCGTAATATCCCCGATGGTGCTTGGTATAATGCAATTCCATCGTTTTTGCATCGATAGTTGGTTCAAGTGCATCGAAAGCATACCCCAGTTCGGGGAAAACGTGTAAAGGTTCTTTTTCTCCAGTTTTTCCGATAAAAGGTACTGTTGTCAGTATCAAAGCAACAATACCCGGTTTCAATTTATTTTTCATGTCTAATTTTTTAACTTTATCATATTAACATCTCCAAAACAAAAAAGTTCAGCGCCAGACTAAAATATAATACTTTTTTGTCTTTATTTTATTATCACGGCTTCTGGTAAAGAATCTACGGGATGTTTGGACTAAAAGGATCATTTTCTCACTACTTTTGAAGAACAAGGATAAATTGCGATGAAGATAACAGCGATTGTTGTTACCTATAACAATCCGGGTGCTTTGGAAGTCATGATGCAGGGTATTCTGAAGCAACACGTCCTCCCCGATGAAGTCATCATTGCGGACGATGGTTCGGCCCCTGATACTGCCGTACTTATCAGGCGATGGATGAAAGGATTTCCCTGCCGTTTGGTCCATGTCTGGCAGGAACACAATGGATTCAGGGCTGCCCATATCAGGAACAAAGCAATCAGGGCCAGCACCGGCGATTATCTGATTTTTTCAGACGGGGATTTGATATGGCATCCCGATTTCATTAGGGATTACAGGGAAAAGATCAGGGAAAATACAGCATGGATCGGATCGAGGGTGTTTTTGACCGAAGCGGCTTCTGAGAAAATCATCCATACAAAAAAAGCACCAGATAGATTCTGTTTTATGTCACGGCAGATATCACACAACCGGATAAATGCAGTCAGGGTGCCATTTCTGTACAGGATGTTCCCTTCCCTCTCCTTTTCCGACAAGTTACGCGGGGGATTGCTTGGTGTCTGGAAATCGGATTTGATGGCAGTTAACGGATGGAATGAATCATTCGCAGGATGGGGGTTTGAAGACACAGAAGTGGTAGCAAGGTTATACTTTTCAGGTGTTGTCATAAGAAAACTTAAATTTTCAGCAATCACGTACCATATCTGGCATCCATTTTCTGACCGTTCAGCACTGAAAGAAAACCGGAAACTTCTCATGGAGTGTATCGACAACCGGTTGTCATGGTGTGAAAACGGTCTGGTCAAGCGAGGAAACTCCTGAGTCGGGGGGGTGAATTCCAAAGGAACAAACAATAGAAGAAGCAAAAAAAGGAAAGTCCCATGTGTGTTTCAAAGTTGGCATCACCCAGATTGGCAATCAGAATGGAGATGAAGAACAACCAGAACACCGGATTTTTCGAGTGACCCAGGCGGAAAAAAGGGATGAACAATGCTAAGAAGATAAAAACGAAACCGGTAATTCCGAACTTCACCAGGTAGTTCAGGTACTGATTGTGTGATGGGCCCTGATTTTCAGGGATCAACCTTGAATTCATTTTTTTGTATGCCTCCCCGTAACTGATCTTCCAGTTTCCGGTACCTATTCCGAAAAGTGGGTTCTGTTTGATCAGCAAGAAGGAGGCTTTCACATACTCAATTCTTTGTGATACACTCTGATAATTTGGGTCACCTGTCCTGAAATAGGTATCCAGTTCCCAGATGGTTTCATAAACGCGGGGATAGACCGAAAAAGATCTGTCGTTAAAAATGTGGTTTGCCACACTGTTTTCCACAGCCCTGATATCGTCGGATGTTAACATGTGTACGCCTGCACTGTCTTTCCGGTACCCCCTGCTGGTCAAATATCTGATCAGGGTAGCGCTGTAAGGATAGCCATATGGATCAATGGAATCATATTTGCATTTGCTCATACTGTTCCATTCTTTCCTAAGCTCTTCTTCACAAATATAAGCCCTCACCCAGTTGCCATTCTCTTTTTCGGTGGAAGAAAAATCGAAACTATATAGATTACCCGACGGGGTAAACCATTCAACCTTTTCCGGATCAAGTTTCTCGATATCAAAAAATCTGGCCCATACTACCGTAACATAGATTACCGGAACTGCAACAACCAGAAGTGCTGCAGCCACCAGCAGTACTTTCCGGAATTTGTTTTTTATCCTGAAAATGAAATAGAGAAGTGAAACAAATGCAGAACCGATAAAAGCTGCAATACCGGTGATGGATCTGAGCAGAAAGAGAAAACAAATGATCCATGTTAAAAACAAATATAGAATCAACCGGTTGCGGCCAATGAGTGGCAAGTTTTCATCACTAAAAATAAAATATACAACTATCACAACGGAAAGAATGATCTGAAATGAGAAACGGATATGGGAAACGGAGATGATATCCCGGAAATCGTTGATATGAAAGGAGTCTTTAAACCACAACCTGAATATTCCGTACAATGATGAAAGAAAAACAGCAAGACAAAAAAGGAGTAGAATTTTCAGGAAGCGGTTCTTGCTGATCACAGGAGAGAGGTAAAAGGCAAGGGGGATGGTGATCCAGAATACAACTTTTTTCAGTTCATACAATGCGAATGATCTATCATGGGTAAACAATGTACCGATTAGATAAACCGCAAAAACGGAAGCAGGCAGTATCAGTCCGCCAATCCATTTTTCCCGGAACGATGGATGTTTCCAAGATGTCAGGATAAAGCTCTGCAAGAGAAGGATGGAGGAAGTAATACTGACCATAGCTTCAGAGAACGGGAAGAAAGCAGCCACAGAAAGCAAGCTATAGTAAAAAGCATTCTCGCGTATTGAATTCAAGTCTGAAGCAAGGTTCATCATGATAAGTTGATACTCCGGAAAAAAAACGGAGAAATATTGGATAAAGTATAAATGGGACGGGAAACAATTTGCCGGTTTCAGTCAGGGGGTAAAAAATCAACCCCGGCTCAGAAGAGAACCGGGGTTGGAAAAGAATGGC
>CAYNBE010000009.1:0-35072 GCA_964395045.1 uncultured Prolixibacteraceae bacterium
ATGTTTTGTATGGTGAAATAAACATTCTTCCGTAATTTTAAAATTTGCTTTGAGCATGGCAAAATATGAACAGATCCGCGGGAACATTTGTCAAAACACTCCTCCCCCTGATTCTGGTGTCATCCATCCTTCTGTTGATTGACAGGGGATCACAGAAAAAGAAGCATATCAGGGAGCTCGCACTGGTCATGTACAATGATTCACCCCTTTCGGAACTCTCCCGCAAAGGAATTGAAGAAGGGCTGACCGATCTGGGTTGGAAAGAGTTTTGATGACCACCTTCACAATGTGACAGGTATCTCCACATTAGGAGATTATCGGGGAATGGCTGAACTGATCAGAAGTGTGCTCCCAGGAGCCAGAAGGGTGGCGACACTTTTTTCCCCCAGTGAAGCCAACTCGGTGAACAATCTTTCGGAGTTCAGAAAATATACAGCAATGGCTGGTATTGACCTGCTTGCAATACCTGTAAATGCCACAACCGAAGTTACCGATGCAACACTTTCAATGGTTTCCGCCAAGCCTGATCTTGTGTGCCAGATTATTGACAACCTGACTGCTTCATCCTTTTCGAATATTGTGAGGGTTTGTGATGAAAAGAAAATCCCGGTATTCGGTTTTGTGGGTGAACAGGCTGAGAAGGGGGCAGTTCTTGTTCTTTCGAGGGATTACGTTCGGGCAGGTAAGGATGCGGTGCGAATGGCCGAAAGTATCTTAAACGGTGAACCTCCGGCAGATATCCCTTTTAAAGTTGTCAGCAGGACCGACATCATCATGAACAGGGGTGCCGCAACCCGTTATCAGATCAAAATGCCCGAATCACTTGCAACCGGAAAGAAAATAAAAGTGATAAACTGACAGGGAACATTCGAATTTTTCAGGTACCGGGAATTCTTTCAGCACTTATTTTTATCTTTATCGAAATCGAAAATCACCATTCCATGAAAAATCCGGTATTGGTTCGGAACGATCGCTGGCTGGAGCCTTTTGCACATGTGATCATCCGGAGGCAAAACCTTGCTGCTGAAAAGAAAAACCGACTGACCAGGGGGCAGTCCCTGTCGGATTTTGCTGCCGGGTATCTCTATTTTGGCCTACACAGGGTGGCCGACGGATGGGTCATCCGTGAATGGGCACCCAACCTGACATCCATGTACCTGACCGGAACCTTCAACAACTGGAAAAAGGAAGAGAATTTTTCATTTGTACCTTTGCCACATGGAATCTGGGAGTTGTTTCTTCCTGAAGATAAATTGCACCATGGTGATTTATATGCACTCGAAGTGGAATGGCCCGGGGGATTTGGAAAACGGATTCCGGCGTGGGCCATCCGGACGGTTCAGGATGAAAGAACCCATATTTTCAATGCACAGGTTTGGGCTCCCGAAAATCCCTATCAGTGGAAGTTTGATGCCATCAAAGGCAGCGAAGAACCATTGCTGATTTATGAAGCACATCCGGGAATGGCAGGGGAGGAGGAACGTGTCCACACATACAATGAATTCCGGATTAATATCTTGCCCCGGATTCGGGACAACGGGTATAATACGGTACAGTTAATGGCCATCCCGGAGCACCCCTATTACGGAAGTTTTGGTTACCATGTATCGGGCTTTTTCGCCCCTTCTTCCCGGTTTGGTACCCCAGATGAATTGAAACAGCTTGTGGATGAAGCACATGGAATGGGGCTCCGGGTCATCATGGACCTCGTTCACTCCCACGCTGTCAGGAATGAAGTAGAAGGCCTTGGCCGGTATGATGGCACGCGTTACCAGTTTTTCCACACCGGACCAAGAGGTGAACATCCAGCCTGGGACTCTTACTGCTTTCACTATGGCAAAAATGAGGTGCTTCATTTCCTGTTGTCAAATATCAAATATTGGCTTGAAGTTTTCAGATTCGACGGATTTCGTTTCGATGGAGTAACAAGCATGCTTTACCTGGATCACGGACTGGGCAAGGCATTCACCAAATACAGCGACTATTACGATGATAACTGCGACGAGGAGGCGGTAATTTATTTCATTCTGGCAAACCAGTTGATCAAGGAGGTCAATCCTTCGGCAGTATCTATCGCAGAAGATATGAGCGGCATGCCGGGGCTTGCAGCTCCAATTGCCGACGGCGGAATCGGGTTTGATTACCGCATGTCTATGGGTGTTCCTGATTACTGGATAAAACTGATCAAGGAAAAATCAGATGACCAGTGGCACATGGGAGATATTTTCTATCAACTCACTTCCAAAAGAATGGATGAGAAGGTGGTCAGTTATGCCGAGTCGCACGATCAGGCTTTGGTTGGGGATAAAACTATTATATTCAGGCTGATCGACAAGGAGATGTATTTCAGCATGAGGAAAGACCAGCCTAATCTGGCAGTTGACCGGGGAATTGCCCTGCACAAGATGATAAGGCTGGTCACTCTGGCATGCGCAGGGGGAGCCTACCTGAATTTCATGGGGAATGAATTCGGACATCCGGAGTGGATCGATTTTCCGAGGGAGGGAAATAACTGGTCGTACCGCCATGCACGCAGGCTCTGGAGCATTGCCGATGATCCGGAATTAAAATATCACTGGTTGCTTGATTTTGACCGGGATATGATTTCTCTTTTCAGGGAACACCGGATTCTATCAATCCCCCAGGTAGACCTGGTCTGTGAAAAAAACGACGACCAGGTACTGGCCTTTCATAGAGGGATGTTCCTATTTGTGTTCAACTTCAATCCTGTCCATTCTTTTACCGGTTACGGGATTCCCCTGGGGGCTGGCAAATACCGTCCCATCCTCAGTAGTGACAACAGCCGTTACGGAGGCCAGGACAGGATCGATGAAGCGATGACCTATTACACCCTTCCTTCGGCCGGTACTGGCAGCCAGCATTTTTTGATGCTTTACCTCCCTGCCAGGACAGGAGTCGTTTTCCGGAGAGAAGAATTTAAAAAAGTGAAGTGATATGGATCCATTCAGAATACCGGTTGAACCCACAGTCACTCCTTGGAAAACCGGTTACGGGGAAAGGCATGTGTTTATCGGATCATGTTTCACCGAAAACATCGGGAACAGGATGGCGGAACTGAAATTTAGCACCGACATCAACCCATTTGGGATTCTTTACAATCCGGAATCCATTTCCCAATGTATCCGACGCCTGGTATCTCCAGTCGCCTTCACGGAAGAAGAGCTATTCTTCCATGACGGTTTATGGCACAGTTTTATGCATCACGGGCAGTTTTCATCCGTTACACCAGCAGTAGCTCTCCGGCATATCAATGACAGGCTATTCTTCAGCTCAGAGTATCTGAAACAGGCCGGTTTCCTTTTTCTGACATTCGGAACCGCCTGGGTGTTCGAATATAAACCTTCAGGGGCCATTGTATCGAATTGTCATAAGCTGCCTTCGGTGAATTTTGCCAGATACAGGCTATCGCCGGCTGAAATTGCTGACACCATCAGGGAAGCACTGGAAGCTCTCTGGGGAGTAAACGCCAGCATCAAAGTTATCCTGACAGTAAGCCCGGTGAGGCATCTTCAGGATGGAGCCATAGCAAATCAACTGGGCAAAGCCGCACTGCTTTTAGCAGCAGATGCTTTGTGCCGCGGGTTCGGAAACGACAGGATTCTGTATATCCCGTCCTATGAACTGGTCATGGATGAGTTGCGCGATTACCGCTTTTATGCTGACGATATGGTGCATATTTCACCTGTTGCGGTGAACTATATCTGGGAAAAATTCTGTGAAACATTGATTACTGCCGAAAGTAAAAAGTTGATGGAGGAAATTTTGCACGTTCTTCGTGCGAAAGAACACAGGCCAATCCATGCAGGCACTCCTGAACACAGAGCTTTTCTTATGAATTCATTGAAGAAAGTTCTTTCCTTATCGAAAAAAAATCCCTACCTTGATCTTTCAGAAGAGAAGAGGTACTTTGAGAAACAAATCTACGGCTAAGATGGCAAGAAGATACCAGAAACAGGGATAGTTGATGCCGGTTATCCCCGGCTGACTTGTATCCAAGCAAACAGGCGGGCTGATTCCCGGTGAAATGAAAAATCAATGCCAAAGGCAACTTGTTTCAGAGAGAAGAGAATGGAGAACCTGACGAGAGATAAACCACCAAAGAAAAATATGAGCATTATCAGTTTTCAATCGGCAAATCTATCTGACCTTGAATTTTCGACGAAAAGGGAGATTCTGAGAACGAATCATGCCGGATCATACATATTAACCACCCTTAGCGGTTGCAATACAAGGAAATATGACGGTTTGCTTGTCTGCCCTGTTCCAGTTCTGGGGGGTGGAAGGCATGTTTTGCTTTCCGCTCTGGATGAGACCATCATCAGGGAAGGATCTGCTTTCGACCTGTCGGTCCGTCGCTATCGGGGAGGAATAATCAACCCCAGGGGAAGCAGGTATCTTTGCAAATTCGATATGGAAAAAATCCCGAAATTCACTTTCAGAATAGGCGACATTGTATTGGTGAAAGAAAGGTTGCTTGTGGAAAAGGAGCAGCAACTGCTAATCCGTTATAAGCTGGAAGAATCCCCATTGCCTGTGGTCCTTCGTCTGAAGCCATTTCTCGCTTTCCGGAATATGCACCAGCTGAGTAAAAGCAACCTTTATCTGCAGAACCATTACAGGGAGGAGCCAAACGGGATCAGCCTGAGGTTGTATGACGGTTATCCGGAACTTTACATGCAGGTAAGCAGCTATGCTGAGTTTGTGGCAGCTCCCGACTGGTATTATAACATCGAATATGTCAAGGAAATGAACAGGGGCTATGAAGCCCATGAGGACCTGTACACCCCCGGTCAATTTGAGTTGACAATGAAACAGGGTGATTCGGTGGTTTTTTCGGCTTCCACTTCACGGGCGAAACCATCGGCTTTCAAGCAGCGTTTCAGGTTGGAAGTCAGCAGGCGGATCAGCCGTGATACCTTCACAGGCTGCCTCCGGAATGCTGCAAATCAGTTTATCCAGTACAAAGAAGACACGGCAGTGGATATCATTGCAGGTTTTCCCTGGTATAACAGCATCAGCAGGCAAACCTTCGTCGCACTTCCGGGTTTGAGGTATGCGCAAAGTGAAAGGAGACTGGGACTGGAAGTGCTTACATCCTATCTTCCGTATCTGAAAAATGGGCTTTTCCCGGGATCGATTGCCGACAATCCTCCTGTTTACAATTCGGCGGATGCTTCGCTCTGGTTTATCTGGACGGTTCAGCAATTGAAGCGGCAGCATTCCAGGTTCAGGGAATGTGGTCCTGCTATCCACAAAGCGATCAGGGAGATTCTGGAAAACTACAGGAAAGGAACCCCCATTGTCAATATGCTGGAGAATGGACTTCTGTTTGCAGCTGAGCCCGGACTGGCACTTACCTGGATGGATTCGACCTGCTATGGAAAGCCATCAGTCCCGCGGTACGGAAAGCCTGTTGAGCTGAATGCCTTATGGTACAATGCCGTGTGTTACGGGCTGGAACTGGCCCGAAGCGAGAGGGACCAGCAATTTATGGAGGAATGGCGGGATTTGCCCGCCCTTATTGCAGAATCATTTCTGAAGACATTCTGGTGCGCTGAGAAAGAATACCTTGCTGATGTGGAAACCGGGCTCTATACCGACTGGTCGGTGAGGCCCAATATGGTGATCGCAGCAGCCATGCCTTATACACCCCTCAGCAGGGAACAGCGCGAAAAAATCGTAAGCGTAGCCAGGCACAGGCTGCTCACCCCGCGGGGCCTGCGAACGCTTTCTCCTGATGATCCAGCGTACAAGGGATCAGTGGAAGGTTCACCGGATATGCGCGAATCGGCAACTCACAACGGAGCTGCTTTTCCCTGGCTTATCCAGTTTTATGCCGAAGCCTGCCTTGGGGTTTATCAACAGGGAGGTGTGGCTGAGATTAAAAAAATTCTCGAAGGTTTTGAAAGCGAAATGTCTGAAAACTGCCTTGGAACTGTTTCAGAAATGTACAACGGCTCAAAGCCTCACTCCGGAAAGGGTGCCGTAGCACAGGCCTGGAATGTGGCAGCACTGCTATACACCATTCATCTGGTTGAAACATGGTAAGATGAAGATTCTGATGTTTGGCTGGGAATTTCCCCCACACATTACCGGAGGGCTCGGAACAGCCTGTTATGGCCTGACCAAAGCATTATCAGCCATAGATGGCTGTGAGGTCATCTTTGTTGTTCCAAAAGTTTGGGGCGATGAAGAAACAAACAGCTTCAGGCTGGTTGGGGCTAACAGGGTGCCTATCCGGAAAAAAATGGTCGTTTGGGAAGAAAACTCCCAACCTGTAGAATACCTCGAAGTCGATTCCCTGCTGATCCCCTATTGTGGGAACGAGATGTTTTGGAAATTGAAAAAAGGCAGGTACATAAGGAATACAAAATTCATCGAAATTTCGGATGACGGCACCATCCCGTTTTCAGGAGGATACAGCCCTGCTATGACAGGTGAAATCAGAAAATATGCAATGGTCGCCGAAATCATTGCCGAAGAATACAGTTTTGATCTGATCCACGCTCACGACTGGCTTGCGTATCCGGCAGGGATTGCTGCAAAACGAAAATCAGGGAAACCCCTTGTTATCCATGTTCATGCCACCGAGTTTGACCGGAGCGGCGGCAATGTGAATCCGGAGGTTTATAACATTGAACGGGAGGGAATGGAATTGGCCGACCGGATCATTGCAGTAAGCAACCTGACCCGGAATACAGTTATCGAAAAATATGGTATCGAACCGGATAAAGTGGTGACTGTGTACAATGCTGTGGAACCGGTAACGGATGATGAAAAAAAAACGGTCAAAAAGGGAATCACTGACAGGATTGTGACCTTTCTTGGAAGAATCACCTATCAGAAAGGACCGGAATATTTCATCGAAGCTGCAGCGCTTGTACTGAAAGAAATGGACCATGTGAGGTTCGTAATGGCAGGGAGCGGTGATATGATGGATGCCATGGTGGAACATACAGCACGGCTAAGTATCAGCGACCGGTTTCATTTTACCGGTTTTCTTGCCGGAGACGATGTGTACACCATGTTAAAGATCAGTGATGTGGTGGTAATGCCATCTGTTTCGGAACCGTTCGGGATCGTGCCCCTCGAAGCCATGCATTCGGGGATACCTGTGATTATTTCCCGGCAATCGGGTGTGGCAGAAATTTTGCGTTATGCCATTAAAATCGATTTCTGGGATACCCATGCCTTGGCCGATGCAATTTACGGATTGCTGAACTATCCGTCGCTGTCCCACCTGCTCTCTGAGAAGGGATTGGAAGAAACTTCGACTCTGAAATGGAAAAATGCAGCCGTGAAAGTATTCGGTGTTTACCATACATGCATGGAAATCAGTTAATCGAAATAACCGTTAACCGGAATACACTCCATTTCTGTTCATTATGAAACACATATCCCTCGTTTTCAGGTTTCACAGGCCATTCAGCCTGAGGCGTTACCGTTTCTTTGAGATCGGATCGGAACATTATTATTTTGATGACTACGCCAATGAGACAGGTTTCCCGAAGGTGGCCGATCAGTGTTATCATCCACTCTGTACACTCATTCTGAGGCACATCAAAAGAATGAGAGGCAGTTTTAAAGCCAGTTTTTCCGTTTCAGGCATCGCATTGGAACAAATGGCCCTGTATACACCTGCAATGACGGAAACTTTTAGGGAACTGGCTGCCTCAGGCTGCGCTGAATTTCTGGGGGGTACCTATTCAAATTCACTGGCTTCGCTTTCTGGTGGTGAAGTTTTCAGGGATCAGGTAGATCTTCAGACCGAAGCTATCGAAAATCTCACAGGACAACATCCTGAAGTCTTTCTCAACAGTGAGATGATCTATTCCGATCACATCGGATCCATGGTCGCTGATTTGGGATATAAAGCTGCCATCGTCGGAGGTGCCAGCCAGGTGTTGGGATGGAGAAGCCCGGAATACCTTTACTGCAATGCTGTTCAACCAAAGTTGAAGCTTTTTTTTAGGGATGAAAGGCTAAGCAGGATCCTTTCAGATGGTTTTACGGGTAATACTGGAATTACCCCGGAGGGCCTTCTGGCTGAAATCTGTTCTATTCCTGTGGAAGATGCCCAGGTGAATATCTGTATCGCGGCCGAGAATTCCGGAGGATTACCTTTGGGAAACAGGGATGCCTTGGGTTTTCTGGATCATTTCATCTTTCTCGCCACCCAAACTCCAGAAATATGCTTTTGCACGCCATCGGAAGTGGTCGAGAAGTTGCAGCCTGTATCCCTGATCAGTGTCACAAATCCTGTCTCCTGGGCCGACGATGACCACACCATTTCCTTGTGGACTGGCAATGTAATCCAGCAGGAGGCTCTGGCCAAACTTTATGAAATTGCCCCTCATTTTATAGAACACAAAAATCCCGGTATATTCAGGGACTGGAAAATGCTTCAGTCGTCCGACCATTTCCTGCAAATGACCACAAAACCAGTTCCTGAAAATTTGATATTCAACCTGAATCCGTTTCGTTCCCCTTTCGAGGCTTTTATAAATTATATGAATATCCTGAGCGATTTAAAAATCAGAATGGGATTGAATGACCAGGGAAAAAGCCAGAGACCTGAGATGGAAGAACTGAGAAAAAGGTTGAAAGAGAAAGAATTGCAGATTGAGAGATACCGGAAGGAAATCCATCATCTGAAGCAGGAGAGGAAAAAACAGGCCTGACGGTAAGGGAGAAAGCCCTGTAAAAGGGTGTGATTTTCTTTTTGCGGATTTTGTCTTCTTTTTTTAAATTATCCGTTTCCTGCTGCTAAATTTCATGCGTTGTTTGATTGTATCCGATAATCCGCTATTTTAGCGACACCTTTTGAATGTAAAAAGTACTGTTGTTACAGAGAGAATTAGAGGATTTAGTATGGAGATGAATGAAGGGGTGCGGTATATCAAACCTCCTGTGGTAGAAATGCCGCAATGGAGAAAATTTGTTGTTGAATCAAATCTTCCGGAAAGGCTGGTTCCGCTGCGTGAACTTTCGCGCAATCTGTGGTGGGTATGGAACAACGAAGCCCGTGAGCTGTTCCAGTATATCGATGAGAAAGCGTGGGAGGAACTGGGTCACAATCCGATTGTACTGCTGGAACAGGTAAGTTTCCAGCGTTTCCGTGAACTTGAGCGTGATCCGGTTTTTACTGCTATGATGGACAAAACGTATAAAAGGTTCAGGCAGTATCTCAATGACCGGGAAGTGCTTTCCGGACCCCAGATCGCTTATTTCAGCATGGAATACGGTCTTCACGACAGTTTAAAGATTTTTTCCGGAGGGCTCGGAATTCTGGCGGGAGATTATCTGAAGGAGGCAAGCGATTCAAAAGTGAATTTGATCGGGGTAGGTCTCTTGTACCGGTATGGTTATTTTCGCCAGGCTGTCACCATGTACGGGGAGCAAATTGCCAACTATGTCCCGGAACATTTTTCAAAGATTCCGGTTTTGCCTACTTATAATAAGGACGGAGAATGGCTAAGCATTGAAATTGACTTTCCGGGTAGGAAACTGGTGGCCAGGGTTTGGGAGGTGTATGTAGGTGCGGTCAAACTGTACCTTCTCGACACTGACAACGACATGAACCAGGAATATGACCGGAATGTCACCCACAACTTGTATGGCGGCGACAGTGAAAACCGGTTGAAACAGGAGATTCTGCTCGGTATCGGAGGTGTCAGGCTGTTGCACAGCCTCGGTTATTCGCCCGATATCTTTCATATCAATGAAGGACATGCTGCACTACTCAATCTTGAAAGAATCTTGATACTGGTGCAGGAGAAAGGGCTGACATATGCCGAGGCAAAAGAAGTGGTCAGGGCTTCTTCCCTTTTTACCACCCATACACCGGTACCTGCCGGCCACGATGCATTCCACAAAGACCTTTTCCGGACTTATATGTACGATTTTTCCGGTAAACTGGGGTTGTCGTGGGATGAATTCGTTTTTCTGGGTAAAGCAAAGGAAAGTGAAGATTATTTCAATATGAGTTACCTTGCCAGTCAGTTGTCGCACGGAATAAACGGAGTCAGCCAGCTGCATGGCCAGGTCAGCAAGCGTATTTTAAAGGAGTTGTATCCCGGATACCTCGAAGAAGAAGTCGAAGTGGGATATGTCACCAACGGCGTTCATTACTCTTCCTGGACAGCTAAAGAATGGAAAGAAATTCACAAGGAATATTTCGGGTCCGATTTTCCTGAGAAACAACTTGATGAATCAAAATGGAGTCATATTTACAAGGTTCCCGACAGAAGAATCTGGCAATTGCGGCAGGAGTTGAGGTTAAAGCTGATCAACTATATCAGGCAACGGTTTTCTGATACCTGGATTCAGCGCAATGAGAATCCCAGGTTCCTCACCGAAGTGGCAGATATCATTGATCCGGAGGTGCTGACAATTGGTTTCGCCCGCCGTTTTGCAACCTATAAGAGGGCTAACCTGTTGTTCAGGGATACAGAAAGGCTGGCAAAAATTGTTGGCAATCCGAAATGCCCCGTTCAGTTGATTTTTGCCGGGAAGGCACACCCTGCCGATAAAATGGGACAGGACCTGATCCGACAGATTGTAGAGGCTTCAAAGCTCCCCCAATTTAAGGGAAGAATTCTTTTTGTCCAGAATTATGACATGAACCTCGCAAAGATGTTGCTGCAGGGGGTGGATGTCTGGCTGAACACCCCGACACGTCCTCTGGAAGCTTCGGGAACCAGCGGTGAAAAAGGAGTGATGAACGGAACACTTCATTTTTCGGTTCTCGACGGTTGGTGGGTTGAAGGGTACAGAAAAGACGCCGGTTGGGCATTGCCCATGGAAAAATCGTACGATGTTCAGGATTTCCAGGATGAAATGGATGCAGCTTCCATTTACTCCATTCTCGAAGATGAAATCATACCCGCATTCTATGAAAGAAATGAAAATGGAATCCCTGAAAAATGGGTTGGATATATTAAAAACACCATAGCGAACGTTGCTCCCAGGTTTACTACCTGCAGGATGATGCGCGACTATCATGAAAAGTTTTACCTGCCCCAGTACAGACAGACATTGCAGATCAGGGAAAACAATTTCAAACTTGCAAAGGAGCTGGCTGCATGGAAATATAAAATCAGTTCAATCTGGAATGAGATCGAAGTCAAAGATATCCAGATCGCGCATGGGGTAACCCATCTGATGAAGATCGGACAGGATTATCCTGCCAGAGTGGTAGTTGACCTGAAAGGGCTTTCCTGCTCTGAAGTGGGCCTTGAGCTGGTCGTTACTACCAACGGAAACGGACAGCCCACCAAGCTGGTCGAAAAAATGGAGTTTTCGGTTGAAAGCTGTGAAGGAAACGTTATCACATACACCCTCAATGTCCACCTCCAAAAATCGGGAACATACAGCTATGCCTTAAGGCTCTTCCCAAGAAATGAAAATCTTGCCCACCGCCAGGATTTCAGGTATGTGAAATGGTTGTAACAGGTTTTTAAACAATCCAGGCAATGACAGTTAAAAGCAACATCGGAGAAAAGATCAAACAGTTCAGGGAGATGAGGATGATATCGCGAAGCGATCTGGCCCTTAACTCCAATCTTGACATAGAACAGCTGAGGAAGATCGAAGAGGAGGGACTGGTCCCTTCGCTGGGGCCGCTGATCAGGGTGGCCAGGGCTCTCGGGGTCAGGATCGGCACTTTCCTTGACGATGCTGGCCAGGTTGGACCTGTTGTGGTGAAATCGGGAAGTGAAAAGAGTACGGTCAGTTTTTCAACTGGAGATCCCACTACCAGGCAGCACCTGAATTTCTTTTCACTTGCTGCCGATAAAGCAGGCCGGCACATGGAACCCTTCATCGTCATGATTGAACCGGCACAGGAATCTGATTATAAGTTATCGTCGCACGAAGGAGAAGAATTTATTTTCGTCCTGGAAGGTTGTATCGAAATCAATTACGGGAAAGAACTTTACCGGCTTGAATGCGGTGATTGTATCTATTATGACTCGATCGTCTCCCATAATGTCCATGCGGGTTGTTCCGAACCGGCTAAGATCCTTGCGGTGGTTTATACCCCGACCTGACCGGAACCTTTCATCCCAATAAGGAAACTTCAATAACTCATATGCAGCTTTTGGATTACACCCTCGGGGAAATTCTTGAAAAATGGGCTTTGGAAACGCCTGACCATGAGTTTATGGTCTATCCCGACAGGAACCTTCGGTTTACATACCGTGTATTCAACGAACGGGTCGATTGCCTTGCAAAAGGATTGCTGTACATCGGAATCCAGCCTGGACAGAAAGTTGGTATCTGGGCAAAGAACGTTCCCGACTGGCTGACTTTTATGTTTGCAACTGCGAAAATCGGGGCGGTACTGGTCACGATCAATACAGCGTATAAACTTTCTGAACTGGAGTATATTCTGCGGAATGCCGATATTCACACTCTCTGCATGGTCGATGGATACCGCGGAAGTGACTATCTGCAGATGATTTATGAGCTTGTTCCCGAACTGAAGGAACAACCCAGGGGTGAACTCTCCACCCCCCGTTTTCCCGAGCTTAAAAATGTAATTTTTATCGGGCAGCAGAAACTCAGAGGGATGTACAACATACAGGAGCTGCTGTTGCTCGGTCAGCATATCGATGATTTTGAAATTGAAACAATCAGGGAAACAATCAGTTGTCACGATGTAGTCAACATGCAGTACACTTCAGGAACCACAGGATTTCCGAAAGGGGTTATGCTGTCGCATCACAATATTCTGAACAACGGTTTTTCGGTGGGAGAGTGTATGAAATATACCGCTGCCGACCGTGTTCTGACCCCGGTACCTCTTTTTCATTGTTTTGGATGCGTACTTTCGTTGTGTGCCGTGATCACCCACGGGGCAACCATGGTTCTGTTGGAGGAATTTGATCCGTTGATGGCCCTGGCCTCCGTGCAGCGTGAAAGATGCACGGCCATTTATGGTGTTCCCACCATGTTCATTGCCGAGCTTAATCACCCTATGTTCGATATGTTCGACCTGTCAAGCTTGCGCACCGGGATCATGGCCGGATCGCTCTGCCCGATCGAAACCATGAACCAGGTGATGACCAGAATGCATGCCCGGGATATCATCATCGTGTACGGCCTTACCGAGACTTCTCCCGGAATGACAGCCACCCGGACGCATAACTCCCCGGAGGTGAAAGCTACAACTGTCGGTTTTGAACTTCCGAATGTAGAGGTGAAGATTGTTAATCCCGAAACCGGAGCGGAATGCAGGACGGGAGAGCAGGGAGAAATATGCTGCAGGGGTTACAATGTGATGAAAGGCTATTACAGGAACGAAGAAGCAACCAGGAAGGCCATCGACAGCGAGGGATTTCTCCATTCAGGCGACCTGGCTGTAAGAACCGAGGACGGTTTTTACAAAATTACAGGCAGGATCAAGGATATGATTATCAGGGGAGGAGAAAATATCTATCCGCGGGAAATTGAAAATTACCTGTATCAGATGCCCCAGATCGAAGCCGTGGAAGTAGCCGCCGTCCCCAGTCCGAAATACGGGGAACAGGTGGGAGCTTTTATCAGGGTGAAAAAGGGACAGAGCCTCACTGAAGAGGAAATCTTCGATTTCTGCCACGGAAAGATTGCCCGGTTTAAGATCCCGAAATATATCTTCTTTATGGAGGAGTACCCCATGACCGCCAGCGGAAAGATTCAGAAATATAAACTCACCGAAATGAGCACCCGGCTGCTTCAGGAAGCCGGAAAGGAAATTGTTTGAGACGAAGGCGAAGATCAGTACCGGAGGAATTTTCCGATACATATCAATCCGCAATCCGAAATCCGCGATCATTTTGTGTATTATCGCAGATTGAGCAGTTGAGGGATAATTTCCCGTCCTCTCAGGATTTGGTCCCCCGGGTAATAAACTCTTTGAAGGAATAAACCTGAAGGCGGGGCTGTGAACTGGGCCGGTACTGTTGAAAATCCTTCCAGCATTTTCCTGCATTCTTCCATATTTAGATTCCCCCGGCCTGCCTCGACCATTATACCAACCATCCGGCGCACCATTTTCCATAAAAAATGAGAGCCAACAATATGAAAGGTTATTGTTTCCTTTGATTCATAGATGTCAAAAGAAATGATTTCTACCAGCGTGGATTCCTCTTCAGTTGTCTGATCGGTGAACGACCGGAAATCATGCATCCCTTTCATTGAATCAGAAACATTTTTCATGTTCTGAACAGAAAGGTCATCTTTTATCCACCAGCAGAAAGGTTTATTGAATGCAGTCCGCCGTTTAGATATCAGGTATACATAACTGCGTGCAACGGCATCATACCGTGCATGAAAATGGGGGTGTGCTTTGTCTACCTTCAATACATGTATGTCGGATGGCAAAAGATCGTTGATCTTCAGCAGTAGCCTGCCCGAAGGTATCCCGCCTTCGAAATCAAGATGAGCCGTTTGTTCCAAAGCATGGACGCCGCTGTCGGTTCTCCCGGACCCGTAAAATTCATACTTTCCCTGAAAAAGCTGGTCGAATATATTGAGAAATTCACCCTGAACTGTACGGTGACTTTTTTGTACCTGCCAACCATGATACCTGGTTCCTTCGTATTCGATAATCAATTTATACCTTGCCATATTCTGTAAACAAAGGAGGTTTATTTTTACCTGTCAACGGTTAACCGGGTGCAGTACGATCTACACGACCATATCATGTTTGTTCATCAGACACAATTTATGCAGGCTTTTCCGGTAAATTCCCGTTGCTTTTCAAATCTGACAAAAGTTTGCAAATGAAATCCGTTATTTCATCAAGCCCACTTTCTGAAACATGAAATACCCGGTAATGAGTCAGTTCCCAGTTTTCGATCACTTTATCGACAATGCTTTCCCTGACACTCCAGATCATCGGAATTTCTGTCTTCAGGAGAATCCCGGTAATGCAGGGTGCCCAACCCTGGTTTTCAAGTTCCCAGGGGCCAATCTCATCCACAACGATGAAATCCGAACCGCAAACGGTTTCGACAGAAAGGGCTTTTTTACCAAACGCAATACCTTCGGTCGAAAAATAAAACCTTCCCACATGAACCATCCCTTCATCTCCTTCCACTCCGGAAAGGAATGTTCTTTCTCCGGTTGCCACATCCACCAGGTCGTACCCGGTACGCAAACCCTCTTCCATCCTGCAGGGTGAAACAATTCCTCCAATCCTGTATCCTTTTCCCTGTAAAACCTTTACGAGGGCTTCCAACATTCCCGATTTGCCCTGTCCGATTTGCCCTGTCAGAATGGTTACCATCTGTTTGGGAATGTTTTTCAAAGTCAGTTTCTGCAACCAGTAATCAGCCTGTGATATGAGCTGGTGAAGGACTGAAACTGGCCTTCTGAAGATATGTTTCAGACCGGACAGCCTCGCAATCACAAACGGCAGGGTTTCAAATGCCACTTCGAGTGCCAGGTGAAGTTGACGGAATGCTGTTTTTCTGAAAAACCTCCCAATGGAAGGATTCATGAGTTCTGTTCCGAGTGCCGAAAACCCGACTACCATAACGGCAGCCCTGAAATTCATCTGGATTCCGGTTAGTATTCCATTGCCGAGGCTTCCTTTGTTTCCGCTGAGTCTCGTGAAGAGAAAGCTTGTCAGCATCGTGATCAGGAAGAAAAAAATCCAGAATCGTGGTTTTTTCAGTGGCCTCATTGCTTTATGATAACGGAATCCCCAGATTGTCAGAACCATGAGACCCGAAAATGTCCACCATTTCCAACCTGTGTAGTTCATCAGGAACAACGTGATGATCATGCCTGCCAGGTCGAAGCCAAGCCATGTGAGGGAATAACGGAATTGTTCGCCCGCTTTGCGCGATTGTATTTCTCTGGCAATTCCTGAATCCATATCTTCAGGAAATGATGGAAACCGGAGCGCTTTCTTTCCTGTCAGGATGCCGGCAATGGCTGATAATATTCCGCCGGCCAGATAAAGCATCCAAAGGATGCCAACCGGTGCCCATATATTTTCCGATATGATGTGAAGTTGGTTACCGGCATACATAACAAGGTTTTCGTATAGCTCCACGATGTGAAATCCGTAAATGATAACCAAGTTGGCAATTTTCTGAAAGAGGGTCCACGACATGGCCAGCATTCCGCCCAGGATATAGGCAAAAGCATTTCGCCCGGCTATCCAGACAGCTGCTTCGAGCAAAAATCCCTCCATGAAGATGGCGATCATAGGCCCGAAAATAAATGCGCTGGGGGAAATCGATTTCATCAGGGAACAAACCAGACCTGAACGCCAGAAAAGCCCTTTCTCTTTCCAAAGGTAGCTGACCGAAACGAGAATAATGATCCCGATCCCCGTCAGGATGCTGCCGCTGAAAGGGATCCGGAGATTATGCAGAAAACTTCCGAGAACGATTTCGGATGATGCCCAAAGGCATCCAAGAACCGATGCCTTCATCCATTTCTGGTTTATCTCTATTGCTTTTACCATACAGAGTAACGAATGTAACAACATTTTCTCTCTTCCTGCTCTGGTTATCCCTATGCCATTTCTTTTTTGCTCACTTTTCATGAAAATTCCTGTGATTATGTTGTAACATCCGCTTTTTCTGTTCGTCATATACCTGAAAGGAAAACAGATTGTCAAAAGTATGATAAAGCCATGAAAAGAAACTATCCTTTATTTATCTCATTGATTATCACGTTAATATCAGCAACGGCCTGCCTCGATGAGATCAGGCTGGACGGGAATGGCATTGTAAGAACGGAAAACAGGGTTTTGACTGGATTTAGTGAAGTGATTTGCAGTGGCAGCTTCCGAGTTCATATCACCAGCGGCGATGTATTCGATGTTTCGGTTAAAGCCGAGAGCAATCTGCTCCCATACATAAAAACCGAAGTATCCAGGGGACGATTGGATATCGGGGTAAGTGGACTCCACATTCTTGATAACACCGTTCCGATGGAGGTGAATATTATTATGCCTGTACTGAATGCCATTACAGTGAGTGGATCAGGAGAGGTCAATACAGGAATGTTCACTGCCACTCATTTCGACATTGTGGTCTCAGGGTCGGGTAGTGTGAACACCCAGCTGGATGCCGAAACCCTGGAAGTGACTGTTTCTGGTTCGGGGAATGTGGAAATGAAAGGGATTGCCGATCAGGCAGAGATGCTGGTCAGTGGTTCTGGTGAAATATATGCATTTGAATTTCCGTTGCTGAAATGCCGGGCAACCGTTTCAGGATCGGGCAGGATATATGTTGATGCCCACGATTATCTGGAGGCTGTCATTTCCGGAAGCGGATCGGTATATTATACGGGAAATCCGGGAATTGATTCCAGAATTTCCGGTTCGGGACACATCATCAAATCAAATTGAACACCTGATCATTGCGGTATGATCACAAATCCTGAATTGTTCAGGTATTCGAGGCTCATTTTGCAGCTTTCAAAAGGTTCAAAATTGTATTTTTCCACCTCCACAACCGCATATTTCATCCCTGATTGCAAAGCATGTTCCCATATTGCAGCGAAATCAATCCTGCCGCTGGTCCCCACTTCAGCTTCATCCTTGATATGCCAAATGGGAAACCTGCCGGGATAGGATGTGAAATAATCAACCGGATTCTTGCCTCCTTCCACACACCAGTAAAGGTCGATCTGGAAAATGACTTTTTCGGGATCGGTGTTCTGGAGCATAAAATCGTACACGGTAATGCTATCGAGCACGGTTGAAAACTCTTTGTCATGGTTGTGATATCCAAACATGATTCCTTTCTTTTTGCATTTGTCACCAATCTCATTGAAGTAATCACAATATCTCTTTAACCCTTCAATGCTTTCGTAACCTTCACGACCCATAAATGGCTGAACGATCCATTTCACACCTGCAGCCAAATGGGCATCGATACATTTGTCCCACCATTCCATGGTTTCGGCATAGGTAGCTGAATCGGGAAGATTCCTGCCGGAATGCGATCCCATGAAAGTCAAGCCGTTTGTTTCACAAAGCTTCCTGAATTCAGCCGGATCCATTCCGTAAAACTTGCCGTCGCTGTAACCTGCAGCTTCGACGTAAGTATACCCCATCTTACCAACTTTTTCAATGGTCCCGGCAACGTTTCCGGAAATGGACTCGCGGAGGGAATAAAGCTGCAAGCCGATGTTTTTCCCCGGTTCAGGCCGGCTGCATGAACTGGAAAGGATCATGAATGCAACGAAGATCAGAGGAATGAACCTTGTGTAAATACTGTTCCTGTTTTTCATAATGAATTTGGTATAAAGATTTATAATTCGTGTTTCCCGGATCGGGTAATTGCACCAAAATTATAAAACGAAATGTTTTTCACCCCCCGAGAAGGGATGAAAATTCATTCATCTTCCTGTTTTTTATTTCAGCAGATCATTTTATACATTTGGCCACGTAAAGATCGGGAAATGGGCCACAACCGGGATACAAAGTCCATCATGGCAGCCTTGGGAGCTATGATTTTCTGGAGTTTTTCATTTATATGGGTGAAGATTGCGTACCTGGCTTATCTGCCACTGACTGTGATTCTTTTCAGGCTGGTGTTCTCAGTAATATTAATTTTTGTTTTCATGTTTTTTGCCAGAAAGATTCAGATACCCGAAAAAAAAGATATCCGGATTTTTCTGCTTCTTGCCTTTTTCGAACCGTTCCTCTATTTTATGGGCGAGAGTTACGGGTTGCAGTATGTTTCGTCGACCGTGGCATCGGTGATCGTTGCAACCATCCCTTTGTTTTCTCCGTTTCTGGCATGGTATTTCTTTAGGGAGAAGCTCAGTAAACTGAATATTACAGGTCTTTTTATCTCGTTTATGGGAGTAAGTCTCGTAGTGCTCGATGAAAACCTTGGATTTTCCGCATCACCTAAAGGCGTGATCCTTGAATTTATTGCTGTGTTTTCTGCTATTGCCTATTCGACTCTATTGAGAAAACTTGCGTTCAGGTACAACACCTTTACCATCATTGCTTTTCAGAATCTTATCGGGATATTCTTTTTTCTTCCTTTCTGGCTGTTTTTTGAATCGGGGCACTTCGTTTCCACCCCTTTTCATCCGAAGGCTTTCATTGCCATCCTGCTGCTCTCATTCTTTGCATCCACGCTGGCTTTCATTCTTTTTACAACCAGCATCCGTTACATGGGGATCAACAGGTCAAATACCTATATCAACCTGATCCCTGTTTTTGTTGCTGTCTTTGCTTTTCTGATCCTTGGTGAACGGCTTTCACTGCTGAATATTTCAGGCATTGCAATAGTTGTGGCCGGACTGTTCCTGGTGCAGGTCAAAAGATGGAAATCGGCAAAACTCCGGCTGTCATAATTTTTGGAAGGGCTGAAATATTTTAGGTACATTTGGCGTTCATGAGTATATTACAAGTTACATGACTCAGGGCAGAATTCTGGCTTTGACCGCTTTGTTGATAGCTTTCCGGGTATCAGCCCAGATAGGCGGGGAATCGACCTATCGTTTTCTTTCGCTTACCAATTCGGCGAGGGTTGCTGCATTGGGAGGCAGTCAGGTAGCCATTAATGACTCCTCCGATCTGAACCTGCCTTATCATAATCCTGCCCTTCTGAGAAATGCCATGATGAACAACCTGCTGTTCAATTATGTGAATTACATGGCTGATATCCGTTTTGGTTATGCATCATATGCCTTTCGGGTCGGGAAGCTAGGCAGGATGGCTGCGGGGATGCATTATATGAATTACGGTGATTTCATGGAGGCCGATGAGGAAGGTTTAATCACAGGAAACCGTTTCACAGCCGGGGAATTTGCCCTTAACCTGATCTGGGCCGGCCAGTTCAGGAAATGGCACTACGGGATCAATCTGAAACCGGTTTTATCGATCTTTGAAAGCTACCGGTCAGCAGGGTTTGCCGCTGATGCAGGAGTCGCATGGTTTTCTTCAAACAACCTCACTTCGTTTGGTTTGGTCGCACGAAATTTCGGTACCCAGATCACGACTTATTACGAGAATGGTGAAAGGGAATCCATTCCTTTTGATCTTCAGGCGGGGATGTCACAGAAACTGGCCCATGCACCCATCGCTTTCAACCTCACAGCCATGCAACTGCATCACTGGGACCTGGCCAACGTAGAACCGGATGAAACGGACGAAGAACTCTTTTACGAGCCTTCGGAAAATTTCGGAAAGCAGTTGATGCGTCACCTTCTGATGGGAATCGAAATTATGCCATCGCGCCATTTTACAGTCAGGGCCGGATATAATTACCAGCTCAGGCAGGAACTGAAGGTAGAATCAAAGCTTTCAACAGTCGGATTCTCACTCGGATTTGGGGTCAGAACAAAGCGGTTCCGACTCGATTATTCCACCACCCGTTACCATCTGGCCGGATCTTCTAATCTGATTTCCCTTGCCATCAACCTGAACCCTGCTTTTTAAATAAAGGGGATTATACTTCATCAAAATTGGTACATTTGCATGGAAATCGCCTGATCATTCATGCACAAAAAGAAAATTGTCATTGCCATCGATGGTTATTCCTCTTGTGGTAAAAGCACCCTGGCCCATTCACTTGCCACTTCTCTCGGTTATATATATATCGACAGTGGGGCCATGTACCGGGCTGTGACCTTGTTCGCCCTGCGAAAAAACCTGTTTGTCGAAGGAAAACCCGATGTTCCTGCTTTGGTAAAGGAACTGGACAGTATCTCCATATCTTTCTCTGCAGATCGTGTTACCGGAAAGAATAACATTTACCTGGGTGATGAAAATGTTGAGGAAGAAATTCGCAAACCGGAGATAGCAGGATTTGTGAGTCCGGTGAGTGCGATCAGGGAGGTCAGGGAAGCAATGGGCCGTATCCAGCGTGAAATGGGTAAAAACAAAGGGATTGTGATGGATGGCAGGGATATTGGCACAGTTGTTTTTCCGGATGCTGAGCTGAAAATCTTTATGACAGCCGATCCGGAGATCAGGGCGCAGCGACGGTTTCTTGAACTGACCGGAAAAGGACGGCCGGTGTCAATGGAGGAGATCAGGCAAAACATTGCGGTCCGGGACCAGATGGATCAGAGCAGGACAGAAAGCCCGTGACGGAAAGCTGCCGATGCAATCGTGCTTGATAACAGTTTCCTGACCCCGGAAGAACAACTGGAATGGGCCCTGAGGAAAGTATACGCGCTTATCGGGAATAATGAAAATTGAAATTGACAGAAAGTCAGGTTTCTGTTTTGGTGTCATCAAAGCCATCACCAAGGCTGAAGCCGAGCTGAAAAACCAGGGAAACCTTTACTGTCTCGGTGACATCGTTCACAACGGGAAGGAGGTTGAACGCCTTGCGTTGCTCGGTCTGGTCACCATCTCCCGCAAGCAATATTTCACGATGAGGAATTGCAGGGTGCTGATCAGAGCACATGGAGAACCCCCTGAAACCTATGAATATGCCCGTCAAAACAATATTGTTCTGATTGATGCAACCTGTCCTGTGGTACTTCAGCTTCAGAAGCAGGTGAAGGCCTCGTTCAGAAACCTTTCGGCCAGAAATGGACAACTTGTGATTTACGGAAAATCAGGCCATGCCGAAATCGACGGGATCAACGGACAAATCGGCAACAAAGGGATCGTTATTCAGACCCGGGAGGATATATCAAAGATCGACCTTACGAAACCGGTTGAATTTTATTCACAGACGACCATGTCGATCAGTGAATACAGGGAAATTGCACGGATGATTGTGGAAAACGCCGGGGAAAACGGAGAAATTTTGATCCGCGATACTATTTGCCGTCAGGTTGCCAACCGTGGTCCCTATCTGAAAGAATTTGCCGCAAGGTTTGACCTGGTTATTTTTGTGGCAGGGAAGAAAAGTTCGAACGGGGCAGTCCTTTTTGAAGCATGCCGTTCTGCCAACAATAAAACATATCGAATCGACAATCCTGATGAGTTGGAGTCTTCCTGGTTTTCGGGCGTCAACTCGGTGGGAATCTGCGGAGCTACATCCACCCCCCGCTGGTTGATGGAGGAAGTGGCACAATCGATTTCTGAACATTTTCCCGATAGATAAACCGAACGTTTTGAATTTAAAAAATCCGCTCTGAATGGGTGATTTTTATGCCGATGTGATTCTACCTCTGCCACTGAAGGAGATTTATACCTATCGTGTTCCCGATGGGATGGATCCCCGGTTATTGCTGTTCAAACGGGTTAAGGTAGGTTTTGGCAGGAAAAAACACTATTCTGCCCTGGTGACGGCCGTTCATTCTGAGAAACCTTCCGGGTATTCAGTCAAACCAATCGAATCGGTTCTTGATGAAAGGCCGGTGATAAATAGCATCAACCTCGAATTGTGGCGATGGATATCGCATTATTATATCTGTCCGATGGGCGATGTGATGAATGCAGCCTTCCCGGCAGGATTGAAGCCGGAAAGCGAATCAATTATCTCAATGCCTGATTCTGTTCAAACTTCACATTTGTCACCTGAGGAAATCATGATGGCGGAATTTGTCAGGGGGAAAAGAATGACAGCCGGCGAACTTGAAAAAAAAATGGGCAGTGATTTCTCAACACGTGTTCTGAAGAGGCTGATTGAAAAAGAAATTGTGTTGACCGGCGAAATTCTGCCTGCCGGGTACCGGCCCAAATTGAAAACCATGGTGGGCATTGGTAGTGAATACGATAACAAGGAGCGATGGGAAGCATTGCTGGGCAGAAAAACAAAGAGCAAAAGCGAGAAGGTTTTCCTGAAAGAAATTGCAGGAAAAATGGCACTGTTTACCCATCCTGTAAGAAAACAGGTTGAGAAACGGGAACTCAGGAAGTTAAAAGGATACAGCGACAAGCTCTTTGGACAGTTGGTCGGCGAAGGCATCCTGGTCACAACATCGATTGAAGAAAGCCGGCTGGAAACCCCTTTTGCCGTGCAGGCTGAGATGAACCTGCTGAATGAAATGCAAATAAGAGCGATTGGCACGATCAGGGAGCTGATGGGTGGGAACCGACCGATCCTGCTACATGGTGTGACAGGGAGCGGAAAAACGGAGATTTATATTCATCTGATTGAAGAAACCTGCAGGAAAGGAATGCAGGTTCTCTACCTGGTCCCTGAAATCTCACTGACTCCCCAGATTGTCCATCGTTTGCAAAGAGTGTTCGGTAATTCGGTGGGTATTTATCATTCGAGAATGGGGGATTCCGCCAGGGTGGAAGTCTGGAACAGGGTGATGTCGTTTGGCGAAGGTCATCCTGATACCTTCCGGCTGATACTGGGAACCCGGTCTGCACTGTTTCTGCCATTTTCAAATCTGGGTCTGATCATTGTAGATGAAGAGCATGATAATTCATACAAACAATCTGATCCTTCGCCCCGATACCATGCACGTGACATGGCTGTTGTGATGGGAGCACAACACCATTGCCCCGTATTGCTGGGAACAGCTACCCCGTCGTTCGAATCGTACCAGAATGTGAAAAACGGAAAATATGACCTTGTAAGCCTGTTTGAGAGATATGGGGATGCCTCCATGCCTGAAATGGTTGTGGCAAACGTCCGGGATGCCTGGAAAAGAAAGCGGATGATCTCCATGCTGACGCCTGAACTTTACGAAGGCATCCAAAAGGCCCTCCAGGCAGGTGAACAGGTTATCTTGTTCCAGAACCGGCGTGGATATTCCTCTTATATCGAATGTTTGGACTGCGGATGGATACCTTGCTGTCTGATGTGTGATGTCAGCCTGACATATCACAGGAAAGAAAGCAGAATGGTTTGCCATTATTGCGGGAGAAGTTCAGAAATTCCACCCGTTTGCCTGAAATGCGGTTCTGCCAATCTCCGTACAAGGGGTTTCGGCACTGAAAAGGTCGAAGATGAGATATCCAGAATTTTTCCGGAAGCTTCTATATCGAGGATGGACCAGGATTCAACCCGTCGGGCAAGATCGCTTAATAATATGATTTCACAGCTCGAAAGCGGGAAGACCGATATCCTCATTGGGACACAAATGGTTACCAAAGGCCTCGACTTTGGAAATGTGAGCGTCATCGGTATCCTGAATGCCGACAACCTTCTGAATTTTCCCGATTTCAGGGCCCACGAAAGGGCATATCAGCTGATGATGCAGGTGAGCGGTCGATCGGGCCGGAAGGAGAAAAAAGGGACCGTTTATATACAGACCTCCCAACCCGATCATCCGGTGATCCAATATTTAGTGAAAAATGATTTTGAAGGTTTTTTCAATGCCTCTATCGGGGAGAGGAGTCTTTTCCAATATCCGCCGGTTTACAGGCTGATTAAAATCATCCTGAAAATGAAGAACGAACATATTCTGGCAGATATTTCGCTCCGGTTGGCAGAATACCTGAAAGCCTATTCCCATTTTAGGGTGCTCGGGCCTCAGGCTCCCCTGGTCGGGCGTGTCCTACAATGGCATATCCGGGAAATTTGGCTCAAAACCGGTAAGAAACAGCCACTTTCTGATATCGTGAATTCAATTGTTACATCGATCGATAAAATCAGGCAGTCAGATGATGCGCGCGGGTTAGTTATTCATGTGGATGTTGATCCTGTATAAAAAGCAAAATAAGAATGCTTTTTATCAACAGAAAAAGAGTTTTACAGGCAATGTTTTTTTTACATTTGCATTTTAAAAAAAAGGTGTGAATTCTCTGGAGGTACAACAACTTTTCGAACGTTTTGAAAACATCACTGCACTGGTCATTGGCGACGCTATGGTCGACAGTTACATGTGGGGAAAAGTTGAACGTGTTTCTCCCGAAGCCCCAATTCCCATTGTTTCGGTTACCAAAAAAGAGAACAGACTGGGTGGGGCGGCCAATGTATCGCTGAACCTTCAGGCCTTGGGGGCCACTCCCATTCTTTTTTCGGTCATTGGCAACGACGAAAAAGGAAGGCGGTTCCGTAAGTTAATGGAAAGAAACCACCTTTCTTCCGAAGGGATTTTTATTGATCCGCTCCGGATTACAACGGTCAAAAGCCGGATTATCTGTAACGGACAACACATCGCCCGGGTGGATGAAGAATCGACCGATTTCATTGATTCAAACCTTGAGCTGTTTATCCTGAGTGCCATTCAGCGTACAATTGAAACGAAGAAAATCGATGTCATCATTTTTGTGGATTACGACAAAGGGATGATTACTCCGACACTGTTTGAAAAAGTACATGAGATTGCCAAGGAGAAGAAAATCTACATTGCAGTCGATCCCAAACGCCGTAACTTTTCACTCTACCACGATGTTGACCTATTCAAACCAAATTTTAAAGAGTTCACAGAAGGAACCGGGCAGGCCATCAGAAAAGGCGACCTTGAACACCTGAAAAGGGTAGCCGATGAATATAAAAAACTGAAGGCTTTCAAGCTGATATTTATCACGCTTTCTGAACTGGGAGTTTTCATCAGCAATGGAGTCAGTCAAACCTACTATCCGGCTGAAATCCGGTACATTGCAGATGTGTCGGGTGCAGGCGACACCGTTCTGGCTGTTGCCAGTCTTTGTCTGGCGGCCGAAACGGCTCCCCACATGATGGCACTGCTTTCAAATATGGCTGGAGGCCTTGTCTGTGAGCAGGTAGGAGTCGTACAGATCGACCGGGGCCGTTTCATCAGGGAAATGGAGAAAACCAATTTCAGGACTGACGACGGACAGGTTTCTTAATCTGGCCATACCGCTTCCTATATATTGCCTGGCAAAGGTTTCCGAGAAAATATTACCTTTGACACCAGTTTAATGAATTTTACAACATGGGCAAGATCATTGCATTGGCCAATCAAAAGGGAGGTGTCGGCAAGACGACCACCACCATCAACCTGGCAGCCAGTTTGGCAATTCTTGAGCAGAAGGTGCTTGTGATTGACGCGGATCCGCAGGCCAATGCAACTTCGGGGCTCGGTTATGATCTCAAGAACATCAAAACCAGCATTTACGAAAGCATCATTGATGAAATTGATGTTAAAAAGATCATTCTTACTACCGGTATCCAAAACCTGGACCTGATCCCTTCACATATCGACCTGGTCGGGGCTGAGATTGAAATGCTAAATCTGCCCAACCGGGAGAAAGTGCTAAAGCATACCATCGGAAAGCTGAAAAATGAGTACGACTTTATTCTGATCGACTGTTCACCTTCTCTGGGGCTTATCACAGTAAATGCCCTTACTGCAGCCGATTCGGTTATTATCCCCGTTCAATGTGAATATTTTGCACTCGAAGGATTGGGTAAATTGTTGAATACCATTAAGATTATTCAGAACAGGCTGAACCCTGAGCTTGAAATTGAAGGATTTCTGCTCACAATGTATGATTCAAGGTTAAACCTGTCGAACCAGGTTTACGAAGAGGTAAAACGACATTTCCAGGATATGGTTTTTGATACCATCATTCAGCGGAACGTGAAGCTGAGTGAAGCCCCGAGCTATGGAAAACCTGTCTTGCTTTATGATGCAAGCTCAAGGGGAGCGATCAACTATATGAACCTTGCCAGGGAGATTCTGCAGCGGAATGATTTAACATCCCTCCGGCAGGGGGAAAAAATGAGCAAATATCAATAATGTGCCGATGGTAAAAAGAAGTGTTTTGGGCAGGGGACTGGGAGCCCTGATTGATGATGCCGGATTGGTCAAGGAACAGATTTCGGGTATCGCCGACATTGAACTCAGTAAAATCGAAGCCAATCCGTATCAGCCCAGAAGCAATTTTGACCAGGAAAAACTGGAAGAACTGGCTGCATCCATCCGAGAAATAGGACTGATCCAACCCATTACCCTGCGTAAGACAGGAGAAGACCGGTTTCAGATCATTACTGGTGAACGAAGGTTCAGGGCTGCCCAATTAGCAGGTCTTCTCAAAATACCGGCATTTATCAGGCATGCTGAAGATGATTCGATGCTTGAAATGGCCCTGGTTGAGAATATCCAGAGGGAAGATCTGAATCCGATCGAAATCTCACTCAGCTATCAGCGCCTGATCGAAGAATGTAATTTGACCCAGGAAATCCTTAGCAGCCGGATCGGCAAGAATCGTTCAACCATCGCAAATTACCTTCGGCTTCTGAAATTGCCACCTGAAATCCAAAAAGGGCTGAAGGAAAAACAAATTACCGTCGGACATGCTAAAGCCCTTATCAGCGTCGAAGACCAGGAAACCCGGTTGTTGCTTTTCAAACAAATCCTCAGATACGATTTCTCAGTGAGAAAAGTTGAGGAACTTGTCAGGCAACTTACCGATCAAAATTACCCGAAAGGGAAAAACCAGCAAAAAAATCAGGAACGATTCCGGCCAATCAAAGATCATCTAAGTTCTGTTCTGGGTTTCCCTGTGAAGCTTACCTCCGATGAAGAGGGGACTGGGAAAATCATCATTCCCTTCAGGTCGGAAGATGACCTTCTCAGAATTGTTAAAATTCTTGAAAAGGGCAATGAAAATTGATGATTCCTGTTCTAAAAGGTGTCGCTTGCGTTAAGATGGATTAAAACGGGGAATTGTGTCAATACCAGCCACGGCAAAAAAAAAATTGTATGCATTCAGCGTTGGGTTGCTCCTGACGGGAGTTGTTTTTGCTGCTGAATTGACGGGAGATACCATCCGTTCCAATTCCACAAAGATCAAGGAAGCTGTTCCCGAAATCGTTCATTCACCCAGGAAAGCTGCCGTTTATTCAGCCATACTTCCGGGAATGGGGCAGGCATACAACAGGAAATACTGGAAAATTCCGCTGATATACAGTGGATTCGGAGCTTTCGGGTATTTTATAGGGTGGAACAATAAATATTATAATATTTCGCGAAATGCATACAGCGACCTGACCGACAACGATCCTAAAACCGATTCCTACAAGCGGCTTAAGCAAATCATTTATTACAACCTTGACAATCCGTCAAGTGTGGCCAACCTGAAACAGGGACTTTTATCGAGCCAGGATTATTACCGGCGTAACCGGGATCTTCTGATTATCATAACAGCTGCATTTTATGGAATGAATATTATTGACGCCAGTGTGGATGCCCATTTCTTTAATTTCAACCTGGACGACGACCTTACCCTGAATGTCAGGCCAATTGTGCATCATGAGAAGCAGCAACCGATTTTTTGTTTAAATTGCACATTCAATTTTTAATTCTGGGATTTTCCCTTTCCAACACGATTCTGAACGATGAGGAGACCTGATAAAATAACCATTCTGACACTGTTGTTACTGTGGGCCGCTTCAAATCTATATGCAGGCGGGAATCTGAAAAAAATAGGACAGTTTGTCGTAACATCCCTTGACACTATGTCGGTATGGACTTCTTACCTGGAACCCGATTCCTTCAGCACACGGATGTTTGATGAAAAATTCAATGACCTGATCAACAGCTGGTACATCAACAATATTTTCCTGCCCGGAAATATTCAGGACGATTTGACACTGCATCCACACATCAATCTTTCTGATTCTGCCCTTATCTCAAGGCTGCAAAAAGCCGAATCGGCTGTCAGGCTTTCATACAACCCCCTTGTCCGTGATTTTATCGAGATGTATGTCACACGGAAGCCCTATCAGGTTGAAATTATGCTCGGGCTTACCGCTTTTTATTTCCCTATTTTTGAAGAAATTTTCGACAAATATGACCTGCCGTATGAGTTGAAATATCTGGCGATTATCGAATCAGCCCTGAATCCGAGGGCTTTGTCGCGTGCCGGTGCCGTCGGGCTGTGGCAGTTCATGTACGGAACTGCTAAAAACCTTGGTCTTGAAATAACAACCTTTGTGGATGAAAGGAGGGATATTTACAAATCGACTGACGCCGCTGCAAGGTATTTGAAACAGTTGTATGACATTTACCAGGACTGGCACCTGGTTATCGCTGCTTACAATTGCGGGCCCGGCAACGTTAACAAAGCCATCAACCGGGCAGGAGGGAAAACCGACTACTGGCAGATTTATTACGCACTGCCGAGGGAAACCCGCAGCTATGTCCCGGCTTACATAGGAGCTACCTATGTCATGAATTATTACCGTGAACACCAACTGACTCCGCAGTGGCCATCGATCGCGCTGAAAACGGATACTATCATCATCAATCATTACCTGAACCTGAAGCAGGTTGCCGATAACCTTGCAATCGATCTTGATGCACTCAGGGACCTTAATCCCATGTACCGAAGAGATGTGATTCCCGGAACACCGGAAAAGGGATACCCGCTCATGATCCCTGCGGAACTCGTTTCTGAATACATCGAAAAAGCTGACACCATATACCGCTATGAACGGAATTCCTTCTTCCCCGGCAACACGGTTGTACTTCCTCAGGCGATGCACCACAAAGGGAGTGACAATTTCAATTATGAAGGGAAAGTGAAAATCACCTATACTGTCAAACCGGGTGATAATCCCGGGTATATCGCAAACTGGTTTGACGTGTCACTAAACGATCTGAAAAAATGGAACAAAATCAGCCGGAATCTCATCAGGGTTGGTCAGAAGCTGGCTGTGTATGTTCCGGAGAACAAAACTGACTATTACTGCAAAATCAACAACCTTTCATTCAGCGCAAAACAATCGATGGCAGGAATGGCTGTACCTGTCAACACAGTAGCAGCCGAAATCCCTACCGGTTCAGGCCAGATAGCCGATGGATCGGCGCGGGAATTTGAGTATTATACAGTCAGAAAGGGCGACAATCTCTGGAGTATTGCGCAGAAATTTCCGGGAATATCAAACGAAGATATTATGCGCCTCAACAACATTACCAATGTTAAAAGCCTCCAGGCTGGTCAGAAACTGAAAATCAAACCCAAATCATAAGAATGAAGGTTTGTCCTATTATCCGGGCAGGAGGATGTGCTAACGGATCCCCAGTTTTTGTTTCATGAGTTCCGGGATCAGCGAAGGTTCGGTGGCAACCGGGACTCCAGCTTCCTCAAATGCCCTGATTTTCTCCTCGGCAGTTCCCGATCCGCTTGAAATGATGGCACCGGCATGTCCCATCCTCTTCCCCGGAGGGGCTGTCTGGCCTGCAATAAATGCAACCACAGGTTTGGTCAGATTCTTCCTGATAAAGGATGCTGCCTGTTCTTCAGCGTCGCCACCAATTTCACCGATCAGCACAACTCCTTCTGTTTCCGGGTCGTCTTCAAACATCTGCAGCAACTCATTGTAATACAAACCTGCCACAGGATCACCCCCGATGCCGATGCATGTGGTTTGTCCCAGGCCGCTTTCGGTGAGCATATTGACAACCTCATACGTAAGGGTTCCGCTGCGCGACATCAATCCAATATTTCCTCTTGTAAAAATATTACCGGGAAGAATGCCGATCAGGCATTCATCTGGAGTAATCAGTCCGGGACAGTTGGGGCCAATCAGTTTGGTGCCATTTTTTTTGATCAGTGCATTCGTTCTGATCATATCACGGACAGGTACCCCCTCGGTAATGGCGACAACCAGTTCAATTCCTGAAAAACTGGCTTCCAGGATGGCGTCAGAGGCAAAAGGAGCAGGAACGAAAATGACTGAGACATCGGCCCCGGTTTCATTTCTTGCTTCCGACATCGTATTGAACACCGGTATTCCGTCGATCATTTGTCCTTTTCTGCCCGGAGAAACACCGGCCACCACTTGTGTCCCGTACTGCTTCATCCTGGATGCGTGGAAAGAGCCGTCGCGTCCTGTAATTCCCTGGACAATGACTTTCGTCTCTTTGTTGACCAATATACTCATGATAGTTCGTTTTGATTCTGATTCTTTAACGTTTGCTAAGTTCAATGGCTTTCAGAGCAGCTTCTCTCATGGTTCCGACGGTCGGCAGTCCGGTCGACTTCAGAAGTTCAAGCCCTTCGCGTGCATTTGTGCCGGCCAGGCGTACCACTACCGGAATGTTTGTTTTAATCTGATCCAGCGCAGTAATCAATCCGCGGGCAACATCATCGCACCGGGTTATTCCCCCGAAAATGTTGATCATCACCGACCTGACATTCTTGTCGCTCAAAAGAATGTTCATTGCATCGATCACTTTCTGCGGATTTGACGATCCACCGATGTCCAGAAAATTAGCCGGTTCGCCTCCGTAGAGCTTGATCAGGTCCATGGTGGCCATCGCCAGCCCTGCCCCGTTTACCATGCACCCGATCGAACCGTCGAGTTTAATGTATGAAAGCCCTTTTTCATGCGCGTCAAGTTCTTTTTGTTCATCAGGTGTGACTTCCCTCATTTTCAGCAATTCAGGCTGCCTGAACAGGGCATTGTCGTCAAAGTTCATTTTTCCATCGATGGCCTGGATGTCTCCTCCAGTTGTGATCACCAGTGGGTTGATTTCAGCAAGGGAGGAGTCGGTGTCCATATATAATTTGTAAAGCTTCAGGAAAATGTCGGTAGCCTGCCGGGCATGTTTTGTATCAGGGAAGAAACGCAGGGCAACTTCGCGTGCCTGCCACTCCATCAGTCCCGCCACAGGGTTAACAGGAATCTTGACAATTTTCTCAGGATTGGCTTTAGCCACTTCTTCAATCTCAACTCCCCCTTCTGCACTGACCATCAGGGTGACGCTTTTTGAATTCCGGTCGTTGATCAACCCGACATAAAATTCGCTGCCGATTTCCACCGCATTCCCGATCAGGACTTTTTCCACTTTATAGCCTTTTATATTCATTCCCAGAATTTTCCGGGAAACCTCAATTGCCTCAGCTTTCGTACGGGCAAGTTTCACCCCTCCGGCTTTTCCCCTGCCTCCGGCATGAACCTGGGCTTTGACCACCCGAAGCCGCTGATCATCAGGAACAAGTTTTTCAACCTCTTCAACTGTATAACATAAAATGCCGTCGGGAACCGGAATTCCATATTTTCTGAAAAGATCCCTTGCCTGGTATTCATGTATTTTCATGTGTTTGAAATTTTTAAGTTCATTTGGTAAAATTAGTGGAAACACATGCCTGCCTGCCGCCTGCCTGCCGGTAGGCAGGGTAGGCAGGGTAGGCAGGGAATTCGCATATAACATATAATCATCACAGTTGGTGTAGTGTTATACATGCTCATTTCATGTCTTTCAAATTTTTATTTTTCGAACATCACCCTGACCCTTTCATCAGGGGAACCAGTCAATTTCTGAACATACAATCCGTCCGATGTACATTTTTTGTGAAAAAGATTGCCGGATAAAATAGCTAACCACCGGAGTGATCATATTGATTCAATATTGGTTAAAATTAAAAAATATTCGACAATACAAACAAACAGAACCGGAAAGAGTTTTCGGCTTCAGCCCTTTTCGTGTTATCAGGAACAAAAAAAATAGAAAGCAACCTGATTACGCCAGCTAATATGAAGAATGGGAGATGTGCGATTCATGCAGCCGAAATGAAAAATGGTTATTTTTGCAGTTCATAAAAAAGAGGACCAAACATGAAAGATCGTATTTCGGGAATCATTTCCGAGGAAGCCAGGGCTATCCTGAATATCCCGGTAACCGATGATTATGAAAAGAGCACTGCGATCATCTACGACAGGGTACATGTCAGGAAAGGAAAACTGGTGGCAAGCGGAATGGGCAAGGCGGGACAGATAGCCCTAAACATTGCGACAACACTGAGTTCAACCGGAACCCCTTCCATATTCCTGCATCCCAGTGATTCGCAGCACGGGGATCTGGGAGTGCTCCAGGAAAATGATGTATTGCTGCTTGTTTCCAATTCTGGGAAAACCAGGGAGATACTTGAACTGGTCGATCTGGCAGGCAATCTGCACGATAATATCCCCCTGATCGTAATTACAGGGAACAAAGACAGCCACTTAGCTTCGATTGCCGATGCCGTTCTTTTTACCGGTGCCCCTGCCGAAGTATGTCCCCTTGGACTTACCCCCAGCACCTCAACTACCACTATGACGGTTATCGGTGATATACTGATGGTTCTGATGATGGAGAAAATCGGTTTTACAAGCGGAGATTATGCAAAACGACACCACGGAGGATATCTCGGGGATAAATCCAGGAAACAGGCTTTTGGAGGTTTAGATGGTTAGAGGGTTGGAAGATTAGAAGGAAAAAGGACGAAAAAAAAGTTTAAATATACCATGATGGCACAATAGCAACGAATCACCGTTTGCAGTGGGCTCAATTAGTATTGATTTTAAGTTCAGATGCACTGGAGGCAAAAAAAAGAATATTTAGGATCAGGATTAGGATTTTAATAAATGAATGATGCGTATTGAACGTGAAAATACGACCTGTTTGGTGATAGATATTCAGGAAAAACTGTTTCCGGTCATGAATGGCAAGGAGGATTTGCTAAAAAACTGCAGGATACTTATTCAGGGGTTGCAGATTCTTCATATCCCAATTATTGTTACACAACAGTATACCAAAGGTTTAGGGAAAACCATTCCTGAAATCTCTTCCCTAATTGAGGATTTCAGCTTTATTGAAAAAAGAGATTTCAGTTGTTGTGGGGAGCCTGAGGTGATTGGCAGGCTGAAGCAGTCAGATGTGAAAAATATTGTTCTATGCGGGATTGAGGCTCATGTTTGTGTTTTGCAGACGGCACTCGACCTGAAGGAAAAAGGCTGGATTCCTGTGGTTGTAGCTGATGCCGTAACGTCAAGACATGCAAGAAATTATGAGATTTCGTTGGAGAGATTCAGGTTTGAAGGAATCATGGTGACGTCGGCTGAATCCCTGTTGTTCGAATTAACTGGAACCTCCTCTGCACCTGAGTTCAAATCCATATCAGCACTGGTTAAATGATTGAATTATGTGCCCTTGCCTCCGGAAGCAACGGAAACAGCTATTATGTAGGCAACAACTCCGATGCAATCCTGGTCGACGCCGGAATCTCCACCAAACGACTCCTAGCAAGAATGAACAGTAGGAACCTTGATCCCGGAAAGATCCGGGCGGTTTTTCTTTCACATGAGCATACCGACCATTCAGGGGGTATCCGGGTACTAAGTAAACGGCTGAACCTCACCATCTGGATGTCGGAGCGAACCTATTATTCGCTGCCAAAATCGTTGCGCCCGGCCATTGTCAGGTTTTTTAGTCCCGGAGAGGTGGTTCATGTTGCATCTTTCAGGGTACATACATTTCTGAAAAACCATGATGCGGTGGAACCATGCTCGTTCAGAATAGAATATGCAGGGTTCAGCACCGGAGTTTTTACCGACATAGGAGCAGCCTGCGAAAGTGTGAAAAAGGAGTTTGCACATTGCCGGGCTGTTTTTATAGAGACCAATTATGATGAGGAAATGCTTGTTAACGGCCCGTACCCTTTTTATCTGAAAAAAAGGATACTGTCCGATCATGGCCATTTTTCGAATATTCAGGCTTTCAACCTCGTGGATGAAAACTGCCATCCGGAACTCGAATGTATTTTTCTCAGTCATTTGTCGCAGGAAAACAATACTCCTGTTTTGGCTATTTCAGCGTTTGATTCCTTTCCGGGGAAGAAGAATATCAGGCTGACAAACCGGTATGACGCAAGTGAGGTGTACCGGTTGGAATGAATTTTTCAGGGAGGGCGCCAGTTGTATGATTTTCCTGAGGAGATATGAATGAAATCATTATAGCGGCTCCATCCTCTTTATGAAGGAGAATGTGAAAAATCATCAATGAAAGAGGGCTGTCCCATTTCTCTTATAATTGAAGAACAGCCCTCTTTCTGCTTCGGCATTTTCTCAACGCAATTTGTTAAACAATAAACCTCATGTAATCAAATCAAAGTACTTTATCAGAAAATTGAATAGCTTAATCCTACTGCATATACAACATTTTTCTTATCATAAGTTTCTGAATAAGTTCCGAATGACTTATCGAAATCATCATAGGTTGTATAAAGCATGCCGGCATCCAGGATTAATTTTTCAGATAATTTCCATTGAAATCCAAAACCACCTGTCAGGGAAGAATTGCTGTAGCTGAAATCGCTCTGATATTGCTCGCTTACTCCGGTTGTTGATCTTAACCCTCCTATACTAACTGCAAATTTATCTGAAATATTATATTGGAATCCAATTGCTATTTCCCACAAATTATGATCTATAGTGCGTTTCTGTCCGTAAATATTATTGCCCCAGTTCACTCCTTTGTCAAAGTAG
>CAYNBE010000010.1:0-34637 GCA_964395045.1 uncultured Prolixibacteraceae bacterium
AAAAGTTCTTACGAAAATTGTAGAGATTAACATTGAAAATTTATACGAATGAAATAAATAACATTTCAAAATGAAAAAGATAACAGCTATTGTTCTGCTGATGGCTTGTATTTCGGGCTTTTCGGCAAATACAGATACCAGCGGGAAGATTTCGGTTTCTTCGCCCGACGGGAAAATTGTCGTGAATGTAAAACTAACCGACAGGATTTACTATAATCTTGAAGTCGACGGGACCCAGGTAATGTGGTATTCTCCGGTTTCTTTAAAAACAAAAGAAGCAGGGCAGCTGGGTATGAATCCTGTTTTGACTGAATCGTTATCTGCTTCCAGAGATGGAATCATTCCGACAGTTTGGGGGATTCGCAAAGAAATTGTGGAGAAATATCATGAATTGAACCTTTCATTTGAAGGTGGATATTCATTGATATTCAGGGTATACGACGATGGAATGGCTTATCGCTGGAACACCAGGATGAAAGGTAGTCTGACCGTCCAGGAAGAAGAAAGTGAATTCCGGTTCCTGGATAACCACCGGGTTATTGCTCATGTGGTTGGTGATTTTCAGACCTCGTATGAGAAAACATACAGCCGGATGACAATTGGTGATATGAAAGAAAAGGAATTTGCTTCACTTCCCTTTGTAGTGGATTATGGAGCATTGAAACTGCTTATCACGGAATCCGATCTGTTTGATTATCCGGGAATGTATATTACCCATCCCGAAGGAAACAACCGAAATTACCTGAAAGGAATATTTCCCGCCTATCCGAAATCGTGGACACAATCGGGATGGGGGCAGTTCAACCTAAGGGTTACTGAGAGGGAGAATTTTCTGGCAAAAACCACTGGGACCCGTTTCTTCCCCTGGCGGACCATCATCGTTGCACGACATGATTACGAACTGACAGCCAATGACCTGGTTTACAGGCTTGCCCGGCCTTCGGCAATTGAAACATCCAGTCTCAGACCGGGGAAAGTCAGCTGGGACTGGAGGAACGACTGGAATCTCGAGGGCGTTGATTTTACTACCGGTATCAACAACAAAACATACGAATATTACATCGATTTTGCCGCGAAAAATGGGATTGAATATATCATCATGGATGAGGGGTGGAGCGACCAATTTGATGTTTTACTTCCTTCTCCCTTTGTGGATATGGAACACCTGACCCGATACGCCAGGGAAAAAGGAGTTGGTATCATTCTGTGGACGGTGTGGCACACCATCGACCGTCAGATGGAGGACGCCTTTGCTCTGTTTGAGAAATGGGGAATCGCCGGAGTAAAAGTCGACTTTATTGATCGCGACGACCAGGTGGCCATTGAGTTTTATGAGAGATTAGCGAGGGAAGCTGCCAAACATAAGCTCCTGGTCGATTACCACGGATGTAGCAAACCAACCGGTTTATACAGGACATATCCGAATGTGATCAACTTCGAGGCAGTAAGGGGGAATGAATACAACAAGTTCAACAAAGATGAAACTCCCGGGCACAATGTCGATATTGCATATACACGGATGGTGGCCGGACCGATGGATTATACACCGGGAGCCATGCGAAATTCCATTCAGGGTGATTTTATCACCAGCAACAGCAATCCCATGAGCTATGGTACACGCTGTCATCAGTTGGGAATGTATGTGGTTTATTTTGCTCCCCTTCAGATGCTGTGTGATGCTCCGACAGCCTATGAAAGAGAGCCTCAAATCCTGTCATTCTTATCCTCTGTACCGGTAACCTGGGATGAAACCATTGCCCTCGACGGAAAACTGGGTGAATATGTGGTAATTGCCCGCAGAAAAGGCAATGACTGGTACCTTGGCGGTCTGACCGACTGGAATGAACGAACGGTTGAAATTGACCTGTCGCGGTTTTGCACCGGCGAATACTCTGCAAAGCTTTGGCTCGATGGCATCAATGCCAACAAAATGGCATCTGATTATCAGGTTGTAACCCGGAAGGTATCTTCATCTGACAGCTTGAAAATAACCATGAAAAAGGGAGGTGGTTTTGCAGCAAGGTTGGAAAAATTGTAAGGTGAAAACCAAACATGAGTTTTTCACCCTTTTTGAATGCAATTCTGTCGGTTTGCCGGTGTTGTTGTGATTTTTTTAAGTAACCCGGGAATCTTTAATAATACGGAGGAGAACGGAACCACAAACGGTTTTGTTACAGGTAAGGCAAAGGCGTTGGAGCGGATTATTTCATTTTCTTTGCCATCCTGCGAATGACTTCATTGCAGGACAAAATTCCATTGTCGATTGTAAAATGCCCCGCAAAATTAAATATCTGATTATCTGAAGGAGGATACATACTGCATCATGCCATGCCGGGATTTCAGAATCTGCATGTCATGGGAAAATCCGGGAGGTATTCCTGTTGTTTGTTGGTTTAGTTGAAGATCATACAGGTGTTTTGTTTTTTTCAATTAGTTTTTGTACATTTGACAAAAAGAAACCAAACCATTGGACCAAAGAACGGCCAAACACCTGAAAAATGAAGAAACCGAACATTTCTATGCTGGCGATAATGGTTTTTATATCAGGCTGTGTCGAAAAGCATGAGAAAACCGGACGACAGAATAGTACAGTTGAAAACCTTGAAGAAAGGGTTGAATCTTTGCTGAAAATGATGACCGTTGAAGAAAAGATCGGTCAGATGAATCAGTATTCCTCACGCTGGGAGATGACGGGGCCGGCCCCCGGAGGGGATGAAAACACTGTTTTACAGGACATCAAATCGGGGAGGGTAGGCTCCATGCTCAATGTGGTAGGTGCCCGGGCTACCCGTGAAGCACAAAAACTGGCTGTCGAGAATTCGAGGCTTGGGATACCGATGATATTCGGCTACGACGTGGTGCATGGATTCCGGACCATCTTCCCAATTCCTCTTGGAGAGGCTGCCAGCTGGGATCCCGAAGCAGTGAGAAAATCATCGGCAGTAGCTGCCAGGGAAGCAGCAGCAGCCGGTTTGCACTGGACTTTTGCCCCAGTGCTTGATATTTCAAGAGATGCACGTTGGGGAAGAGTTATGGAAGGTTCAGGTGAAGACCCCTACCTTGTTTCTGTTCTGGCAGCTGCCAGGGTGCGTGGCTTTCAGGGGGATGATCTATCCTCAACGGAAACCATTGCTGCATGCGCGAAACATTTTGCAGCTCATGGATTTGCTGAATCTGGTCGTGACTATAACAGTGTGGATATCAGCGAAACTACGCTTCGAGAGGTTGTGCTTCCCCCGTTCAGGGCTGCTGTTGAAGCCGGGGTAGCCACGTTTATGAATGCATTCAATACTATCAGCGGGGTACCGGCTACTGCCCATTACCATCTGCTGCGGGATATCCTCAAAGGGGAATGGAACTTCGATGGTTTTGTGGTTTCCGACTGGGGGTCTATTCAGGAATTAATCAGCCATGGAGTTGCTTCCAACAAGCAGGAAGCAGCTTTGATGGCTGTCAGGGCCGGTACAGATATGGATCTGGAAGGGGCGTGTTACCTTGGACTTGCTGAAATGGTGAAAAACGGAGTGCTCGATCAAGACCTGATTGACGATGCCGTAAGGCGAATTCTACGGATAAAATTCCGCCTCGGATTGTTCGATGATCCGTACCAATATTCCGATCCGGTCAGAGAGATCAATACGCTGCTGAGTCATGAAAACCTGGCAGTGTCGCGCGAGGTGGCCAGAAAAAGCATTGTTTTGCTCAAAAACGACAGGTATCTGTTACCGCTGAAAAAACGAGGACAAAATATACTGGTGGTAGGGGAGTTGGCTGAGAGCAAAGATGTTCCCCTGGGAAGCTGGAGGGCTTCTGCTATCCCAAATTCTGCCGTTTCACTCTTGGAGGGTATTCGTCAGGCAGTAACTTCACCAGAGTCGGTAGCGTTCGAAAAAGGCCCGGTTTATATTGAAGGTCAGCGGACTTTTACCAGTGAACTGAAATTCAACCTCACCGACCGGAAGGGGATTCCTGAGGCAGTAGCTGCTGCAAGCCGGGCAGATGTTGTGGTAATGGCCCTAGGGGAAGACTGTTTTCAGTCGGGAGAGGGTAGAAGCCAGACAGAGATCGGGCTGAAAGGACTTCAGGAAGAATTACTGGAAGCAGTTATCAAAGTAAACAAAAATGTAGTGGTTGTGCTGATGAATGGCCGCCCTCTTGATATTAGATGCATGGCAGAAGCGGTTCCGGCTATCCTCGAAACCTGGCACCTTGGATCACAGGCAGGAGCTGCCATCGCAGATGTTCTTTTTGGAGATTACAATCCATCCGGAAAACTACCGGTCACTTTTCCGCGTTCTGCCGGACAACTTCCGTTATATTACAACCATCTCAGCACAGGAAGACCAGAAAAAACGGATATCGTCTTTTGGTCACATTATACAGATGAATTGAACGAGCCGTTATTCCCATTCGGATTCGGCCTTAGCTACACCACTTTTGAATACAGCGATCTCAGGCTGAGCAGCAACAAAATGAAATTGAACGGCAAAATTAAAGTATTTGTTAAAGTTAAGAATACGGGGACTCTTGCAGGTGAAGAGGTGGTTCAGATGTACACCCGCGACCTGGTCGGATCTGTTTCCCGTCCTGTGAAGGAGTTGAAGGGATTCCGGAAAGTGATGATCCTTCCTGGGGAAACCGCTGAGGTGGAATTTTCGCTGGAACCGGAAAATCTGGCTTTTTACCATCCCGATGGAAGATGGACAGTTGAGCCGGGGCAGTTCAGCCTTTGGGTGGGACCTGATTCCTCAAGCGGGCTCGAAGCTGGTTTTGAAATTGAGTAAACGCAACATTCCAGGTCATATCTTCCCTGGGACCATTTCGAAAAAACAAACAGCTATCCTCTTTTCATAAAGTTTTTTTATATGCCATTTTGGTACGTCAGATGTTCCAGGTTCCTGATTTGCTTTCCAAGCTGAAATCATTATCATTTTTGGAAAAACTGTACTGAATGCATCTGTTTTTTTTGCATTTTTGCAAACCCGGTTTTATTCGTAACTGTTCAGTTTTCTGATGAATCGGGATCATAAATTCATTTCAGGTTATGGGAAGAGCATTTGAATATCGCCGGGCGGCGAAAGAAAAACGATGGGACAAAATGTCGAGGATTTTTCCGCGGCTGGGAAAAACGATCACCATTGCTGCAAAAGCCGGAGGGCCTGATCCCGATACCAATGCAGCACTCAGAACTGCAATTCTGAATGCAAAAGCCCAGAATATGCCCAAAGCCAATATTGAAGCTGCTATTAAAAGGGCATTCGGAAAAGATGCTGAAACCTTCGATGAAATCAATTATGAAGGGAAAGGTCCGCACGGGGTGCTCATTTTTGTGGAATGTGCCACCGACAATCACACCCGGACAGTTGCCAATATCAAGAACTATTTCTCTAAAGCTGGAGGACAACTTTCCCCTTCAGGTTCCCTTGAATTCATGTTTTCGAGAAAAGCTGTGTTCCAGTTTGAGAAACCTGAAAAGATGGCAATCGATGAAATCGAACTCGAATTGATCGATGCCGGCCTTGAAGAAATCGAAGAACATGACGGTGAGTATTTTGCGACCGCCGAATATACCAGTTTTGGTGCGATGGCAGCTGCTTTCGACCAACTTCAAATCAATGTAATCAATGCCAGCCTGAAAAGGGTTCCGAACAATCCCGTAGAGTTTTCTGAAGAGCATCTTGCCGATATTGAAAAGCTGATCGACAAACTGGAGGAAGACGATGATGTCCAGGCTGTTTATACCAACATTGCCTGAGAAATTACCCGGTTATTTATCTGACGTCGCCATTGAAAAGTATTGACGGGCCCGAAAAGGCGACTGTCCATGAAGAACACTTGAAATCTCAGTCCTGATCAGGCAGGATAATTTGTCATCTGGCTTATTGATCACTTGTTTCCGGTCAATTGCCGGTAATTTTATTTCTTTCGCCTTTAAATGGAAACGCAGTTGCCCTGTTGTGTTAACTTAGCATGTATAATCTGAAGGAAATCAAAAATGTTTACACGGCAATTAACAGCGCATTTCAAAGAATTATGGGCACAAAGCCCTGAAGACTTTCCCAGTTTCACGTCATCATTCCATCCTACGGAAAAGCATGAAAGGGAAATGGTTTTTTCTGAGTATACCAGGAAGTTTCATGAGCTGGAAATCCGACGCGAAAGGGATCAACTGGAAATAGATCCAACCCGGTTTTTTTCTGGGTTCAGGGGGTTTATGAATAAGGTATATAATTATTCGGACGATGCCCTTGATTTGATCCTCGATCCTTCATTTACCGGTGTTTCGCGAAGCTTTTTCGATCAGGCAAAAGCCTTCGATCCGGAACTGAAAAAGGAAGAGATATTCCAGGCTATGCGCAACGTGTGGATAATGAATGGATTGCAGTTATTGCTGGATATTCCTGTCAAAATGGATCCCTCTCTGTTTTCTTACAGCCTGTTGTATCCTTATTCCGACAACCTGTTGGATGATCCGGCGGTTTCGTCACAAGAAAAAGCAGCTTTCAGCATGCGGTTCCTCGAACGGCTGAAGGGCAGGAACAAAATGGGCCCCGGAAGAGTGGAGCGAAAAATTTCCGAACTTGTCGGAATCATCGAAGACCAATATCCCCGGCACGACTATCCTGAACTCTACAAAAGCCTGTTGGCCATTCACCATGCCCAGACTCAAAGTATCCGTCTGCTTCAACATGAATCACCACTGACCGAAAATGAAATTCTGGAGCTTGTTTTTGATAACGGCGGGGCTGCGGGACTGGCAGATGGATTTCTTGTCGCCGGCCGTCCAACCGAAGAGCAACAAAAATTCTTTTTCGGTTACGGCATCTGGCTTCAGCTGGTCGATGACCTCCAGGATATGACAGAAGACACTGCATCAGGAACGGTGACATTGTTTTCATCTTCAACGGATAAAACAAAACGTGTTGAAAGGTGTAACAGGATATTTCACTTCGGAAGAAGGGTAATGGATTGTCTAAAATGGTGTTCTTCAGACGTTTATGCCCGTTTCAGCGAAATGATGGTGCAGAGTATTGAACTTATGCTGATTCAATCGGTGGGCTTAAACCACCGTTATTTCCCGGAAGAGTATTGTAACCGGATAGAGGTTTTTTCTCCGGTTGGTTTTGATTTCCTGAGAGACACGAGGGAAAAAGGAACTCCGGGCAGGATGCGGATGATCACCCGGCTGATGGAGTTGAAACCGTAATTTCCTTTTTCACCGGAAACAGGATGCTGCTGAGGATGCTGATCAGCAACACTGAACCTATGACCACCAGAGAGTACCATGATTCAAAACCTGCATTTGCCAGATAGGTGTGAAAGACCAGCTTTATTCCGACAAATGCAAGCAAAGCCGATATTCCTGCTTTGAGGAACCTGAATTTCTCAACCAGTCCGGCAAGTAGGAAAAACAATGAACGCAATCCAATGATTGCAAATATGTTCGAGAAAAAGACAATATAAGGATCGCGTGATATGGCAAATACGGCCGGGATGGAATCAAAAGCGAACAAAAGGTCAGTAAACTCAACCATGACCAGAACAACGAACAGAGGCGTGAAATAGAAACGTCCTCCCTTTCGTTCCCAAAACTTTCCCCCGGAAAAATCCCTGAGTACCGGGATATACCGGCTAAGAAAAATCACAACAGGATGATTTCTGGGATTACGTATCCCGTGATTTTTGGAAAACAGGATATGGATGCTCTGGTATATGAGAAAAATACCGAATACAATCAATATCCATTCAAATTTCCGGATCAGAGCCGATCCGGCAAATATGAAAATGAATCTGAGGATAATAGCGCCGAGAATACCCCAGAAAAGCACTTTTTTATAATTGCCGGGTGCAACCCCAAATCCTTGCAAAAGGATCAGCATTACGAAAATATTGTCGATCGAGAGGGTTTCTTCAATAAAATACCCAGCGAGATAATTGATGCCCATGTTCCGGCGGTACTCAGCCAGCATTTCCTCAAACGATTGTGATGAAAATTTGAGTTCCGGACTGAATTCACGCACCGTCTCAGTCAGTTTTTCCGGGGTGTTGATACCATGAAGCAAGTGCCCGAACTCTGAGAGAAAAAAATAGAATAGCAATGCAAGGGCAACCCAGACAGAAGTCCACATAAGGGCTTCGCGTGTTCTGATAACATGTGTTCTACGACCGACTATCAGAAGATCGAGCAACAACAGGGATACGATGAAAAGAAGAAATCCGGAAAGCAACAGTGTCTCAGTTGTTATCATCACAGAACAGTACGTAAATTTATACAAACCAGGCAAAGATAAGCGGAAAGGGCAGAACGACCTGGCAAAACACGATTTTATCGCTAAGAAATATCAGGCATTGATTTAATTTTAACAAATTTGCCATTTTAAAATGGCATCATCGCCGGAGCGACCTGTTCTTTCAGTGGCAATCCGGAAGGCATGAATGATTCGAAAATTAGCATGTTTAGCGAAACTTACTTACTGGCAATCTAAAATGAGTGAATGGTGAAAGACAGGGTTGTGATAATTACAGGGGCCTCGTCTGGCATTGGTGAGGCCCTGGCGAGAAAATTTGCAGCGCAAGGATCAAGGCTGGTTCTGGCTGCCAGGAGGTTGGAAAAGCTTGAGAATTTATCACGGGATATCAGTCCTGCTGAGGTTCTTATTGTCAGGACCGACGTGTCGAAGGAGGAAGAATGCCGGGAATTGATTGATAAGGCGATTGCACGGTTCGGAGCCATCGATGTGCTCATCAACAATGCCGGGATTTCGATGCGTGCATTGTTTGAGGAAACCGATCTTAGTGTGATCCGCCGTCTGATGGATGTGAATTTTTGGGGAACCGTTTACTGTACGAAGTATGCTTTGCCGTATATACTTCAAAAACGCGGAACAGTGGCCGGGATTATTTCTGTGGCCGGGCATGTGGGACTACCGGGCCGGACGGGTTATTCCGCTTCAAAGTATGCGGTCCGGGGATTTCTCGACGCTCTGCGCATTGAAAACCTCAGGAAAGGATTGCATGTACTCGTAGCTGCCCCGGGTTTTACAGCCAGTGAAGTACGATTGTCAGCACTCGATGGAAAGGGGGATCAACAGGGTGAATCGCCCCGCAATGAAAAGAAGATGATGCCGGCCCATGTTTGTGCCGCTCATATTTACAAAGCAGTGGTCCGCAGAAAAAGAGAACTGGTACTGACCTTTTTTGAAGGAAAACTGACTGTACTGATTGGAAAATTTTTCCCTGCCTTGCTCGACGAACTGACATACCGGCACATGTCGAAGGAACCCGGTTCACCTTTTACGTAAAAAGATACGGATCACCCTGTTCTGATATCTAAATCTTCAACTCGGAAAAATGCCAGATGCTGGTTTATTATCATGATAGTCAGCGTCCCACAATGCTGAAAGTTCCGCTGACCACAACCTGGTCATCAACTGAAAGGCCGCTTCCCGGCAGAATCTCGACCATGGATTCATCCCTGTACCCGGTAAGTACCTTTTTCCTTTCAATATTCCAGTAGTCGCCTTCATTGTTTGTCCTGATCAACACAAACTGGTTTTCATCGGAACCACCCAGTGCAGTCAGTGGCAGTGCCAGGGTTGTGAACTCTTCGGTCACAATAAGGGCTTTTACAAACATTCCCGGGATCACCGAAGTCAGGTTTTCACCGGCTGACCGGGCAAACACTGTGACAGTACGGTCTTCTTCAAGCGATTTGCCTGCTTTCTCAACCCGGGCTTTATAATTTTCGGGTGAAACATCAGGCAACGTATATAATACTGTTTGCCCCTCTTTTATATAAACAATATCCTTTTCAAACACCTTTAACTTGAGCAATATGGGAGAAGTCTGGACAATTTCGGCCACTTCGTCTGATTCGGAGAGAAACTGGCCGTTGTGTACATTCACTTTTGTTACAAATCCGCTGATAGGTGCTGTTACGGGGAGCGACCGAAGCATCGTTCCGGCAGAGAGCTTGTCGGCATCAATGTTTAGAAGCGAAAACCGGATCAGGAGGGCTTCCATTTTTGCCTGGATTGACCAGTACTCACTTTGGGCAGCGAGAAACTCCTTTTTTGCAGTAACATTATCTGCTGCAAGAATTTTCTGTCGCTCATACTCTTCTTTCCTCCATTCCAGCAATCCTTTCCCAGCCAGATAATCCTCCTGAAGCCGTATAAATTCGGGATTTTCCAACCTGAAAAGGACTTCACCGGCAATAACAGGGCTTCCGGGGAGAAGCTTCAGGTCATGAACGATACCTCCCATCTTGGCATTTACAATTCTCCTGTTTCCAGGCAGTACCTCAAGATTTCCAACTGCTGAGATGGTGCGTCTGAACTTATGTTCAGTTGCATGACCCACAACCAGTTTGTTGGCCTGAATCTGTTCTTCCGATAGCGAAATTTTCTCGCCGGCATCCTGCTGATTGCCCTGTTCCTGTGTTTTTTCCCCGGATGGTTTGCATGAATGAATCATGATCACAGAAATCAGGGTTGACAGTATGACCATCCAATTTTTCATCGTAGCAATGTTTTAAATGTCTGTATTTTAGGGATTTTCTGTAAAAAACTATCTGATGTAAGCCACTCTTGTTTCTGATTAAAGCTTAACCTGTATTTATTTTCTGATTGTTTTTCAAAGCGATCATATTTTTTCTAATCGTGAAAGCAGATACTATAGATTTTCCTTTTTGTCGAAAAGGGAATGAAACAGAGGCAGGATAATCATGGTGAGCAATGTTGAGGTCACCAATCCACCAATAACCACACTGGCAAGGGGTCGTTGGACTTCAGCGCCTGCCGATGTTGAAACTGCCATCGGCAGGAATCCGAGAGCTGCTGCGGTTGCCGTCATCATGACAGGGCGGAGGCGTTGCCTGGTTCCTGTATAGATGCGTTCCCTGACATCGGATATTCCTTTTAACTTTAATTCCTTCAGGTGCTCAATCAACACAATCCCGTTCAGCACGGCGATTCCGAACAGGGCAATGAACCCAACCCCGGCGGAGATACTGAAAGGCAATCCCCGGGCCCACAGCATCAGAATACCCCCAACCGCCGACAGCGGTATGGCACTGAAAATCATCAGCGCGTCCCTGAATGATTTAAACGCAAAATGCAGTAAAACAAATATCAGCAGTAACGCAACGGGAACAGCGATCATCAGCCGTTTCCTGGCGCTGTTAAGATTTTCGTACTGACCGCCAAAGGAGAGCGAATAACCTGCGGGCAGGGTGTAGGAATTGCGCAGGATCGTTTGAATATCGCGCACCACCGATTCCATGTCCCTGTTGCGGACATTGATCCCGATCACGATTCTGCGCTTGGTTTGATCACGGGAAATTTTTGCAGGCCCTTTTGTGTACTCCACTTCTGCCAGTTCCTTTAGCGGAATTTCATGTCCGTCTGGTGCAGCCACAGGCAGGTCGCGTAAATGTTCCAGATTCTCACGATCAGGTTTGTCCAGCCTGATTACCAAATCAAACCTTTTCTCACCTTCAAAGACAGTGCCTGCGGCAAGACCTGCAAATCCCATGGTGATGATCCGGTTTGCCTCCTCAACCGATACCCCGTAGCGTGCAAGTTTGCTCCGGTCGTATCTGACGGTCATTTGTGGCAACCCTTCGACCTTTTCCACGATGATATCAGAGGCGCCTGGCACCCCTGATATCAATTCTTTCAGTTCATCTGCCTTCGCTGCCAGTATTCCAAGGTCCTCCCCGAAAATCTTAATGGCGACATCGGCCCTTACACCTGTAATCAATTCATTAAACCTCATCTCTATAGGTTGGGTGAATTCCATCTCATAACCCGGAAGTACAGATAGTGCTTCCTTGATCCGTTCTGCAAGTTCATCTTTCGTTTTTGCTGATGTCCATTCCCGGATGGGTTTCAGTGTGACGATAATATCCGATTCTTCCATCGACATCGGATCGGTGGGAACCTCAGCGGCTCCGATCCTCGATACGACCTGATCCACCTCGGGAAACTGTTTCACGATTTTTTCAATTTTTGTGGTGACCTCAATGGTCGTTCCCAAAGATGTTCCGGTAGGCAAAACAGGCTGGATCACAAAATCACCTTCGTCAAGTGTCGGCACGAATTCTGCTCCCATCCGGATGAAGATTACAACAGAAATGGAGAATACCACAAACGTGGAACCGAGGATCAATAACTTATGGTTCATGGAAAACCGCAGTACCGGTTCGTAGCTTTTCTGAAGAAGTACCATTACCCGGTCGGAGATGCTCTTTTTCATTTTCTCAACAGGTTTCAGAAAGATGGCCGACATGACCGGTACATAGGTGAAGCAAAGCATCATGGCCCCTGCAACAGCAAAACAGAATGTGATGGCCAAAGGGCGGAACATTTTTCCTTCAACCCCAGTAAGTGAAAGGATAGGAATGAAAACAATCATAATGATCAGCTGTCCAAACACAGCAGATCTCAGCATTTTAACCGAGCTGTCATAGGTGATTCTGTCGATATTTTCATGCAATGCTTTCCCTGACATGGAAAGAAGGGAAGCACTCCGGATGGCTATCTGTGCTGCTGTAAATTCAACAATGATCACGGCTCCGTCGATGATAATCCCAAAGTCGATTGCTCCCAGGCTCATCAGGTTCGCATCGATACCGAATATGTACATGAAGGATATTGCAAAAAGCAGACAGATGGGAATGACCGATGCAACGATCATGCCCGACCTTGTGTTGCCAATCAGAAGAATAACAACAAACGCCACAATCAGGAAACCAAGAATCAGGTTCTCAGCCACCGTATGGGTGGTTTTCCCGATCAGCGTGCTTCTTTCAAGAAAAGGATTGATGATCACACCTTTGGGCAGGGTTTTCTGGATTTCAGCTACTTTTTCCTTCACCTTCCTAATGACCATTTTTGAATTGGCATGTTTCAGCATCATAACTTGTCCCAGCACTTTTTCACCCTCTCCGTTTCCGGTAATTGCTCCGAAACGGGTGGCATAGCCGACGCCGACCCGGGCTATGTCTTTGATTAGTACCGGAATGCCCTTCCTGCTGGTTACCATGATATTGCCGATATCCTCAGAAGAGGTGACGAGGCCTTCTCCCCTGATGAAATAGCTTTGCGAGTTTTTTTCGATATAACCTCCTCCGGCAACATGGTTGTTCTTTTCAAGGGCAGCAAAGACTTCTGATATGGTGATTCCGGAAGCCTGCAACCGGGAGGGGCTCACAGCGACTTCATATTGTTTCAGAAATCCTCCCCAGGTGTTGATCTCCACCACCCCAGGAATGCCGGAAAGCTGCCGTTTCACTATCCAGTCCTGAATTGTTCTTAGCTCGAGCGGTGAATAAAGCGATTCATACCCGGGCTTTGTGTCAAGGATATACTGGTATATTTCACCCAACCCTGTGGTAATCGGCCCCATTTCCGGAACACCGAATCCTTCAGGGATTTTTTCAGATGCAACTTTGATTTTTTCTGCGATCAGTTGTCTCGGCAGATAAGTCCCCAGGCGCTCTTCAAAAACAATGGTGACCACGGAAAGACCGAATTTTGAAACCGAGCGGATCTCTTTCACTCCAGGAAGATTGGCCATTTCCAGCTCAACAGGATAGGTGATGAACTGTTCCACATCCTGGGTGGAGAGGTTTCTGCTGGTTGTGATCACCTGTACCTGATTGTTGGTGATGTCGGGGACGGCGCCGATCGGTATTTTTGTCAGGGAATACATCCCAAACCCAATGATGGTCCCCGTGAATAAAATCACCATCAGTTTATTCCTGATACTGAATCCGATGAGGTTTTCGAGCATGGATAAGGTTTAACAGTTTTAATTTGCATCGAATATAGCAATAATATATTTCAGCATCTGTAAAGATACCTGATTCATGATCAATTCCCTTGAAAAATTCCTTCTTGCGGCTTTCCTGAGGTGAAAAATGAATGTCAGGTGAACAATTCTTGATTATGTTTGTTTTTCACTATCGAACAGAATTGTTCCAAAAACAATTCATGTACCGGAAATAATAAAACACCCTGTTTGCTGGGGTCATAAAATCTCTATTTACCGGATTTGTCTGATATCTCTATTATCTGAAATCTGACGGTCTATTTATACCGAAATATGGGAACAGTCATTCTAAGTATATTTATATCATTTGCCATGGCAAACGATTCTTCACATATAGAAAAGAAGTACCGCAAACTTACTCCGTTTGAAGCGTATGTTATCCTTCACAAGGGCACCGAAAAACCTTTTTCGGGAGAATATGTTTCATTTACCGGTAAAGGAACCTATCACTGCAGGCAATGCAATGCACCATTGTACAGGTCGTCCGACAAGTTTGAAACAGATTGCGGATGGCCAGGCTTTGACGATGAAATTATGAACGCTGTCGAGAAGATTCCTGACCCAGACGGACGGCGAACTGAAATCGTGTGTGCTTCATGCAAAGGCCACCTGGGACATGTCTTCTATGGTGAAGGATTCACTCCAAAAAATAGACGTCATTGTGTCAATTCGGTCTCCATCCTGTTTGTTCCGGAAGATTGAAGTGATCCGGTTATTTGTGACAATTTTGCTTTTAGCCATTCAGGCGGTTTCATAGCTCTGCCTGTGACCGGATTGGTGGATACCAGAACAACCTCTCCGAAATTGATCAGTTCACCTGTTTCGTTATAGATTTCGGTCTTAATTTTGAACCTCACCCCCTGAATGTCGTCGGGGATAGTTCTGATGGTCAGAAGGTCATCATAAAAAGCCGGCTTCAGATAGGTGATGTTTAATGTCCGGACGGGCCAGACAATTCCGGCTTCCTCAATTTCTCTGTATGTGATTCCATGTGCACGCAGGTATTCATTCCGTCCGGCTTCATAAAACCGGGGATAGGTCCCGTAATAAACGACCCCCATTTTATCGGTATCTCCGTAACAAACCCTGATTTTTATCTCATGGAAATCCTTCTCCCCTTTAGTCTCTTTTAAGGAGTCGATTTTCTTTCTTTCGTTCATTGAAATAAATTTTCCGGTATCAGACTTTGTTCATCTGAAATACCTGATTATAATGATGCTGTGTGTTCACTGGGCTGGTGCCTGTTTCCCGAATTCTTCCCAGGATACGGTTTCGCTGATCGGTTTTCTGATTTTCCGGGGTGCCTCTTTAGCCGGGAATCCAAGTGGAACCAGCACAAGCGGTTCCAAATTCTCAGGGAGTTCCAGAATTTTTTTGCAGGCGGCAGCATCGAAGTTGCATACCCAACAGGTACCGAGTCCAACCGAAGTGGCCACAAGTGTCAGGTGATCGACAGCTATGGCTACATCCACTTCGCCGAAATCATGGCCGTCGGAACTCCTTTTCCACGACTGACGATGATCGACACATGCAACAATGATGACAGGAGCTTCCCTGATCCATGCCCGGTGATACACCGGCCACAAGGCAGCAAGTTGATCCTTTTCGGAAACCACGATGAAATGCCATGGCTGATAGTTCACTGCCGATGGTGCAAGGATTGTTTTCTCAAGCACCTCCCTGATCAGTGCGGCCGGGACAGGCCGGTTGATGAATTCCCTTGCCGAGAACCTTTCCCTGATTGCATTTTCAAGTTCCATCTTTACTGGTTTTGTTGAAAAACAGAATTCAAAGGTATTTAAAATTTCTGTTTTCGATGCAACAGCAAGCCGGTAAGCCCGACTGTCAGTAAAATCAAATTTTTTAGTACATTTCAAACGAAGATGAGGGAAAAAGATGAACGCATAGTCACAAAAAACAGGTTTTCAACTTTCCGGATATAAAGAAAAAGTAGAAAAAATCCTTGCTTAAAAAACTGCCTGATAATTTGAAAGAGATGAACAAAATATGTTTTTAGACAGGTTCTGTGGCTGTTTTTTGGCTATTTTTGCAGTTTCTAAACGTAGTCTTCTAAAATTTGAATAATCATGAATATTCTGGATGAAATCATAGCGAATGCTCAAAAAGCAAATAAGCGGATTGTTTTGCCCGAAGGAAATGAACCAAGGACACTTCAAGCTGCTGAAATCGTTCTCAGGGAAGGCATAGCACGGTTAATTCTGTTGGGAGATCCCTCGGAGATTTCAAGAGAAGCAAAAAGAGCGGGAGTGGATATTGGAAAGGCAACGGTGGTTGATCCTAAGACCGATCCGGGAAGAACACATTATGCCGAAATGATGGTGGAACTCAGGAAGAGCAAAGGGCTTACGATGGATGAAGCATTGCATTTGCTTGATGATCCCCTTTATTTCGGCCCGATGATGATTAAAGCAAGGGATGCCGACGGTGAATTGTCGGGAGCGGTGCATGCAACCGGTGATGTTTTGCGACCGGCATTCCAATATGTAAAGACCCTTCCGGGAGTTAGCGTTGTTTCCGGTGCCTTCCTGATGTTCACCAACGATCATGCAATCGGACACGATGGGATTCTTGTTTTTGCCGATTGCGCTGTAATGCCCGACCCAGATGAACGTCAGTTGGCAGAAATAGCAGTTACAACGGCCAATACAACCAGGGCAATTCTTCGGATTGAACCGCGTGTAGCTATGCTCAGTTTTTCCACGAAAGGAAGTGCTTCGCACAATATGGTTGACAAAGTGGTAAAGGCTACGAAAATTGCCAGGGAAATGGCCCCTGACCTCAAAATTGACGGTGAGCTTCAGGTGGACGCTGCGCTTGTTCAGGAGGTGGCCAATCTGAAAGCTCCGGGGAGTGAAGTGGCCGGGAAAGCAAATGTTCTGGTTTTCCCCTCCCTCGAATCGGGCAACATCGGGTATAAACTTGTACAGCGACTGGCCGGAGCCGAAGCAATCGGCCCCATACTTCAGGGCATGGCGGCTCCTATCAATGATCTTTCCCGGGGGTGTTCGGTTACCGATATTGTCAATATGATTGCCATTACTTCAAACCAGGCAGCAGCGATTATATAATAGATACCCATACATGGCAAATGAAATTATCAGGGAGCCCATCGAAGATTTCGGGCTCAGTAAGAAAGGAAAATCGAACGCCTTGTTCTCGAAAATCGGGATAGTTGGCTGCGGTTTGGTTGGTCAGAACCTGGCCAGGGTGGCAAGTTACTATGGCATGGAAGTGATTTTTATCGAAGTGTCGCAGGAAAAAGTCGATGAAGCTTTTGCTGGTATCAACAGGATGATGGACCACAGAATCGAGCACTGGGGGCTTACCCAAAGCGAAAAAAGGGCCAACCTTAGCAGGATACAGGGATCGACCGATTTCAACAAATTAAAGGATTGCGATTTTGTGGTTGAGGCCATCCGCGCTGTTGACCGTGGAATGAAGATCAGGGAAAGAAAAGAGATTTTTAAAAAGATCGAATCGGTAGTCGACCAACACTGCATCATTGCAACAAATTCTACCACTGCGATTATTACCGAACTTGCATCAGATCTGGAATACAAAGACCGGTGCATCAGTATTCATTTTTTTGTAAGCTCTCCCGAAGCAAGGATCATGGAAGTGGTCAAGGGATTGTATACATCGGAAGAGTGTTACATGAAAGTTTGCAAGTTTGTTAAACTTATCAACCGGGTAATTGTACCGGTCGAAGAATCTGCCGGTCTGGTCAGCATCCGCATTTTTGTGGTATGCCTGAATGAAGCGTGTGAGATTCTGATGGAAGGTGTAGCCTCTATGGAAGACATCGACCTGACCATGAAAATCGGATTTGGGATGCGGCTCGGGCCATTTGAGACTGCTGATAAAATAGGCCTTGACAAGGTCGTACGCTGGATGGATAGTATTTACTCAGAGTTCGGAGACATTCGCTTTAAACCCTCACCATACATCAAGAAGCTCGTCCGTGCCAAACATTTGGGGGTATCAACCGGTCAGGGATTTTATTCATACGATGAAAATGGCACAAAAAATTCGACAAGGTTCAGGACTTGTTAAAACGGACTTCCATGAAATGAGCATGTATAACAATACACAAACTGAGATGATTATATGTTACATGCGAATTCCCTGCCTATCCTGCTTATCGGCAGACAGGCGGCAGGCATGTGTTTCCACTAATAATACCAAATGAACATGAAAATACTAGTATTAAACTGCGGAAGCAGTTCCATCAAATACCAACTCTTTAACATGCAGGAAAGGAAGGTGGTTTCAAAGGGTGTAGTTGAAAAGCTCGGAATGAAAGGGTCTTTTCTGAAACATGTCCGTGAGGATGGTCAGGTAGTCCTTTTTGAAGGTGAAATCATTGACCACAAAATTGGCATTGAATATATACTCGGGGTGTTGACAAGCCATAAGCACGGTTGCCTGAAAAGCCTGGATGAAATCGATGCAGTAGGGCACCGGGTTGTGCACGGAGGGGAAAAATTCAAATCAAGTGTCTTCATCGATGAGGAGGTAAAGGCGACCCTTGAGAAAAATATTGAAATTGCCCCGCTCCACAATCCGCCGAACCTCAAAGGCATCTATGCTATGGAAGAGTTGATCCCGGGAATACCGCAGGTAAGTGTTTTCGATACAGCATTTCACCAAACGATGGAACCGTATGCTTATATGTACGGTATACCCTACGTTCTTTATAAAAAACATGCCATCAGGCGGTATGGTTTTCACGGTACTAGTCACAGGTATGTGAGCACAAGAGTTTGTGAACTCCTGAACCTTGATATCTCTACCCAAAAAATTGTGACCTGCCATCTCGGTAATGGTGCCTCGGTTACAGCGGTGAAGAACGGGAATTCGGTAGACACTTCCATGGGTTTTACACCGATCGAAGGGCTGATCATGGGAACACGCGCCGGTGATCTTGATATCGGAGTGGTTACGTTTATCATGGAAAAGGAAGAGCTGGGCCTCCGTTCGGCAAACAATCTTTTTAACAAACACAGCGGAATGCTTGGACTGACAGGAGTTTCATCCGACATGCGAGAAATAGAGCAAGCCGCTCATGCCGGAAACGAAAGGGCAAAGCTGGCGCTTGAGATGTACAGTTACAGGGTGAAGAAATATATTGGAGCGTATGCTGCAGCTATGGGAGGCCTTGATATCATCGTTTTTACAGGAGGGATCGGTGAAAATGCTGGAAACATCAGGGAAGGGGCAGTGAATGGACTTGAGTATATGGGGGTGGTTCTTGACAGGGAAAAAAACCGTGACTTCAGGAATGAGGGGGAGATCAGCACCCCCCATTCGAAGGTTAAAGTAATGGTTGTGCCCACCAACGAAGAATTGATGATTGCCCTTGATACGGAGACCATTGTTCAAAGTTTGAAAGACGGGAAATAATGTAGTATCAGGCTTTCCTCCTTATTATCGGTAGCAAAACATTCAGGTAATTTTATTATCTTGTTCTCCTCAAAATATTCCCCGGAATATGGAAATGGTCATAAAAAAATTATCTGATCTTTTTGTTGCACTCAGGGGAAAGCCCATGAAAACCCTGGTCGCGGTTAATGCTGTTGACGGGCATACTATCGAAGCGCTTCATGATGCCGTAGAGGCAGGTATCGTTTATCCCATTCTGACTGGAGATACACAGAAAATAAGGGAGACATGCAACAATCTTCGGATCGATCCCGGCAAATTCATCATTGATCCTGCTGCAGGGGAAGATGAAGCGGCAATGAAATCGGCCGGACTGATAGCTTCGGGCAAAGCTGATATCCTGATGAAAGGATATATCAGCACCGACAAATTCATGCGTGCAATTCTAAACAAGGATTTCGACCTGCTTCCCCCGAAAGGGGTGTTGAGCCATGTTACGGTGGTCGAAAATGGTTTTTATCACAAACTGCTTGTAGTGAGTGATGTAGCTGTTATTCCGTATCCCGACCTGGCGCAGAAAGTCACCATGGTTGGATATCTCATTAGGACTGCAAATGCCCTTGGAATTGACAATCCGAAGGTGGCTTTGATCGCAGCCACCGAGCAGGTTCTGATATCGGTTCCTGCATGTACCGATGCTGCCATCATCTCGAAAATGACAGAACGAGGTCAGATAAACGGTGCCATCGTTGACGGGCCTCTCTCTTTCGATGTGGCCATAGACAGGGAATCAGCCACTGTAAAAAAAATCATTTCACCAGTGGCAGGTGATGCCGATTGTCTGCTGTTCCCAAATATTGACGCAGGAAATCTTTTTTACAAAATGAGCGCACGGATGTGCAGGTCGGAACAGGCTGCAGTTGTAGCCGGAGCACGCGTACCGGTGGTATTGTCAAGTAGGGGCGACACCAGGCAGACTAAACTTTATTCCATTGCACTTGCAGCACTGTTAAGCTAAACCTCCGGTGCCATGAATGACATTCCCATTCTTGCTGTCAATCCCGGATCTACCTCCACAAAATTTGCAGTGTACCGGGGTGAACAATGTGTACTGATGAAGACCATTCGCCATTCGGTAGAGGAGATATCAAAATACGGTTCCATCTCCGGGCAGTTTGATTTTCGCAAGGGGATCATCATTGACATACTGGTGGAGGAAGGCATTGAGGTCGACTCGATTAAACACATCATAGGCCGCGGTGGTCTGACCTATCCGATGGAATCGGGTGTTTACCTGGTTAACAACCTGATGTTGCAGCATGCCCGGGAAGGAGTAATGGGCGAACATGCCAGCAACCTGGGGCCGTTGATTGCTGATTTTATTGCGCTTCAGATACCGAGAGCTACGGCTTACATCGCAGATCCCGTCGTTACCGACGAACTCGAAAATATTGCGAGATTTGCCGGACACCCCCTGTTCAGCAGGGTTTCCATTTTTCATGCACTGAACCAGAAAGCCATCGCCAGAACCCACGCCAGGAATTCAGGCAGGGAATATGAAGAAATGAACCTGATTGTTACCCATTTGGGAGGGGGTATTTCGGTAGGTGCCCATAAAAAGGGAAGAGTGGTAGACGTCAACAATGCCCTGAACGGCGAAGGTCCTTTCAGTCCGGAACGTTCCGGAACCTTACCTGTATACCAGGTGATAGATATTTGTTTCAATGGTAAATTCTCAAAAGAACAGATACAAAGAATGGTGGTAGGCGAAGGCGGATATGTGGCCTATCTTGGTACCAACAACGCTCTTGAAGTCCAGAAAGCAGCCGAAAATGGCAATGTAAAAGCTCGGGAAATCCAGGACGCACTGGGGTACCAGGTTGCAAAACTGATCGGTGAAATGGCCGTGGTACTCGACGGGATGGTCGATGCCATCCTGATCACCGGAGGGCTGGCCAACAACCAGATTCTCGTCGATTTTATATCCCGGAAGATAAAATTTATCGCCCCGGTTTATGTGTATCCCGGAGAGGACGAACTGCAAGCCCTCGCCATGAATGCACTTAGAGTGGCAAGGGGTGAAATAAAGCCAAAGATCTATACGGGTAAAAGGTAATCATTCAAAAAACCTGTTCGGGAACATATTGACCGCAAGATAGCCGAACAAACCGGTGCACAGGATCAAAGCCAGGTCGGCAACGTGCTGCAGAGGCCTGCCCCTTTTCCGGATGACCAAGAAATGGATGACCATTAGCAGCAGGCTTGTAATCAACCATTTGAAGCCTTTACTGATCGTGAAATAGAAATGGATGAAATTGCTGTTTCTGCTGGTCATGCTTAGTTGACCCGGAAACAGCGAAGCATATACCCTGGCGGCTTTCATTTCCTCCCTCACAGGCCATGTTTCACGATATTCATTGATTTTCTGATATTCTTTGTCAAGAACAACCACATCCATAAATCCGTCACCCGAAGTGATCACATCATAATTGAAAAGGTCCCCGTATATCTTTAACTCATCGGTTTCGGCATGGAACTTTCCTGTAGGAATGCGGATCAGCTCATATTCATCCTGTGTAAGGATGTAGACCTGGTCTTCAGCCCCGATCAGGTATGCATAATACCTTTTATCTCTGAAATCAACACACGCAATGTGTTTGAACTGTATTTCCACGGGCAGGTCCACTTTTTTTACATATGGGTTCCCTTTGACCATCTTCAGATGGAACAACTGGTTGGCTGAGTCAATAATCAGGTACCCTTCGTCGCACGATTTCCTGGTTGTCGGGATTCCGGCAATTTTTACGGCGGGGAAAATGAAGCCCTTTTTATACAACGCCGCAGAGAAAAGCCGGCTTTTCTCTTCCTCAATGGAGTTTGATTTGGCATGGATGAATTCCATTCGCCAGGTAATCCTGAAAAAGTCTTCGGGCATTTCAAGGTTTGCCCTCCCTGATTCAGATTCGAACAAAGGATAAGCTCCGGGCTCCGGAGTTACCATATCGGTCGGATTGTAATTAAAAAAGGAACGGTTCAGGTTAATATCATGAACATCCATGGCAATACCGTTGATGGTATCTTTCATGGTGCCTGAAACCATCAGTTGACGCATAAAGAAGAGAGGAAGCCTTTCTTCATACTCTTCTCTTGTGTAATGGTTCCCTTTTGTGTCTTCACGTATGATTTTTTCCCCGCTCCGCTGAATCATAAAGTCGTTTTCCACGCAACTGTACATGATGAAAGGCTTCCTCACGGGTGAATCAAAAGCCTGCCAGTAAAGTTCGGGTATGGCCGCTGCCAGTCCCAGGATGGTGACCAACACCAGGATATATCTGCTGAATCGTACCATTTTACATTTCTCCTTTCCTGAATCGGTAACCCGAAAACAAAAGTGAGACACTTAACAAACACATTATCCCGGTCAGGATCAGGTTAACCGGAGCATATCCGCCCGTTACCGCAGGCTTGAAGAAGAGCGGAACTACGACACTTGCAGCAATGAGGTAAAGCAACCTGAATAACCACACTGGCTCCAGAACGATCGTCGCAACAAAAAAATAAAGAGTGAATCCCCCTAAAAACCAGGGGGCGATAGAGATAACTGCTGCCATAATGATCTCGGCAGGGAAAAAGATGGTGCTGAGGATCAAAAAAAGCAGGAAAGCAAGGGTGTAACACAGAAAAAGAGATGTAACCCCGAATCCCATCATCAGAAGCAGCATGCCGTTCTCTTCTCTGGGTAGGTGAAAGGTGAGTTTTATCCTTTTGTTAATTGTTTCAGGAAAATACTGTGCGATTGCAATCGCCAGGCCTCCTGCCAGCGGAACAAATTTCAGAGTTCTGAAATACTGAAATCCCTGGAACAGGATAGAATACCAGTAGTTTTTCGCCTCATGAAAGGCCATGTCATGCCTGACTCTGATAAATACATAACCAACGGCCAGCAAGGCAAACAATAAATAAATCACCGCGATCCATTTCAACTTGATCCATTCCTTAAAAATGACAGATTTCCACATATTTTTTCAAATTATTTTTCTATTTCGATGACCCATAAGGGCAAAGAATCCATTATTCAGGATCATTTCAGTATTTTCCGGTCAGTCCGATAAATGCATCTTCAAGGCTCATTTCCACCTTCCTGAACTCTTTAACCGGAATTCCATTGTCTTTCAGGTATTTTCTTATGGAATCTTCCGATTCATACGTATATAACTCCACTTTGTTTTTTACCTGTTCAATGTTCACAATGAATTCTTCCCTGGGAATAACCGTGTTTTCGTTTTCCAGTTCAAAATAGAATTGTTTGAATGCTTTCATAAATTCGGCAACCGGACGTTGGGTCAGCACCCGGTTGTAATCCATAATAAGTACATCGTCGATCAGCCTTTCCATATCCTGAATGATATGTGAAGTGGTGAAGATGGTTTTGTTTTTCAGCTTGGCATACTCTCGCAGATAGTCAATGAACAATCGGCGGTAACCCGGGTCGAGTCCCATGGAAAAATCGTCAAGAATCAGCAGGTCGGGATCCTGAGCCAGAATGAGTCCCAATGCGACCTGTGAACGCTGACCGCACGACATGGTCGAAATCTTCTGACGCGGCGTCACTTTCAGCTTTGACATCAACTCCCAGTAAGGTTCACTGTTCCACCCCGGATAAAATCCGGAATAGAATTTTTCGATCTGGTGGATGTTCATGAAAGAATACTGGATATGGCCCTCAATCAGAAAACCGATTCTGGCTTTGTTGGCCGGGGTCAGATGCTGGGAGTCCTCCCCGTAAATCAGACATTGTCCGCTTCGTGGCTGTAAAAATCCATTCAGGATGTTGATGGTGGTGGTTTTGCCTGAGCCGTTCTTACCCAGCAATCCCAGGATACTCCCTTCCGGTACATGAAAATTCAGGTTTTCGTATACCATTTTCCTGCCGTAATAGTGGGTCAGGTTGATGCACTCAATCGCATAGTTCATGTTTTAGCAATAGATTTGATTGTACCTTATTAAGCTGTTCTTCTTCCGTTTGTTGTTAATATTATCCGGGCCGGAATGCAAAACCTCTGTAAATATATCATTCTCAAAATAAAACGAATCTCCATTATCTCAGAAAGTGATACCTGTGTTGATAAATAACCTGTCTCTTCCGCTTTTTCCATGAAAATCTGCTGTCATTTTCTTGAACCCTGCTTCCACAAACAACTGAAAAGCCATATTCTTCAGTCTGATCTCACTGGCATAATCGATCTGCAACCCGGCATCCCAAACATCCGAACGGTTGTATTCATAATCATGATGTACAAACTGAACCTGAATTTTCTGAATCAGTACTTCATCTTCGGCAATTTCCAGTGAATGTTTCGGGGAATGCCTGAATCCTCCGCTCAGAGCCATCACGAGGTGGTTCTGACCTGTAAGCAAGCTTTTTTCAAAAGAAGCACCCATTGAAATAAGATTGATTTTTTGCCTGTTGAATTCCGGGACAAAATAATAGGTTGTGATTTCGGTTGAATACTTACCGTTGAGGGTAGCTCCCCAGTTAAAATGGTGCCTGTCGATGCCTTTGAAATAGGAATAGCTGAATCCGCAGTCACTGACCGATTGCCAGTAAAGGGTGTATTTTGCCGCGGTTGACCATTGGTAGGATATCTCTTCCAGTTTGGGCTCAACCACCGGTTCCTGTCCGTATGCTTTCCGTTGATTGTAGTTCAGCCTGAGTCTGTTGATGTTTTTACTTCCGGGGTTGAACAGAAAAACGGAAGCTGCTTCCGTTAAATATTCATCAAGAAAGACTACCTGAAGCGGATAGGTATCCCCTCTCTTGATGTCGGTAGTTTTCCTGTTAAAATGAAAAGTTGTCAGGTTGTCGACACTATTCCCTACATAATTTCCCTGGATTCCTCCTCCGAAGAGGCGGGTTTCGCTGTATCGGCCATCGTCATCCATTGTTGTTGAGAAGGCTCCGAGTCCTCTGAAATAAAACAGGTCAAATTTGTTGCCTGTTACCGAAGTGAATTCAATGTCCTCTTTTCCTGATTCGATCCTGAGACTGGCTCCCAGTCTGAGCTTCCCTGAATTCCATATTACTCCCGGAGTGATCTCAAAATCGGTGATGGTGTTTTCCGGACGAGGATCTTTCCGTTTTGTCCCGACACCTCCCCGGTATTTCACATCAATCCCGGCCGAAAAATTTCCGTTCATCATCCAGGTTGCTTTTCCTTCCATAGTATAATATTCTTTCCAGTAATCACCCCCCACCGAGTCTCCGACAGTGTAAGGGTTGCCGTTGTAAGGTTCGATAACATTCACCCATGAAATGCCTCCATCGGTTTCGCTGAAATAGTTAAAACTTCCGTAAAACCTCCACTTTCCAACCGCTGAATAGCCATTTGTATGAAACCCGTAACGGTTTGTTTCATCCGGTTCCTGAAAAAGCCTGTAATTACCCGATTCATGAAGGTATCCCAACCATGCTTTGGCAACCCCTCTTTCGCAGTTGAAACACGAAAGGGATGCTGCGTTGGATGATTCAGACCAGGTTGAATTCAACAGCATAATCCTTTCCGTTGAAATGGTTGTACATACCAGGTCTGTCGAATCGCCTTTGGCTGTCAAATCCGGCAATATGCATCCTGTCAGGATGCATATGAAGAGAAACCTTCTGAATAGGGTGTTTATGTCTGCCATTCCGGATAATTCCTTTTAACCTTTCACTTTTTCTATTGCTTTGCAATGATTCCCGGTGCCGGATCCTGGTTGGTCAGGAAATCTTCGGAAGAATTGTTGGTGTCTTTATAAACAGTCCTTCCATCGATGACTTTCAGCACTTTACGGCGTATAGATACCTTCTCTCCGGAGCCTCTGTGCTGGATGTAACCCACATCGATCATATCGGGCAGCCTTTTATACACACCCTTATCGGAGAGCCTTACATTCTCCACGCCATCGATCACCCATCCCCAGGGAACCATAAAACACTTAAAGGTTCCCCCCGGCTGAACCAGGTAATTGTTCTGGTTTGTAAAAATAGCCTGTAGGTCATCCGAAGGCAGCCGGAACAGGATGGTAACCTGTCCCCTGACATCAAAGATCATGGCGGTCCCGGCTGTAATCCTCTGCATGAGGATGTTGGGCACAGATGGAACGTCGACATACATGCCGTCTTCAACAAAAAACTCCCAATCAGCCATGGAAAGATCGATAGAATTGGGATTTCCGTTGGGATCATCCCGGTGGTTCAGGCCTGACAGGGCCACAACAAAGGACGTTCCCGGAGCAATTGGATGTTCCGTTCCGTTCCCGGGGACGATCGCTACAAAACTCCAAAGCGGAATCCTATCCATTAGTTTTCCGTTTTCAACCCATGGGGTGGGGACGTCGGTAGTGGTCGGGTGGACAACCCCGATGCACAAACCATCAGAATAGAGGGTTTTGTCGGTGTTGTTATATATTTCAATGAATTTGTCGGCTCCGTATGATTTCATTTCAGGAGTGCGACATCCTGATGTATAGAGCTCTTTGATTACAAAACCCTCACTTTCAACAGAGTAACCGAGTTTCAATTGGAAAGTGGCGCCCTCGGAGGTGACAAGTTGTCCGTTAAGAGCTCCATTGAAAAGGATGGTTTTCATGACAGGGTAATGTTCAACTATGATTTCCCTTTCTTCTGAAAACGAGACAACAATGTTGTAATTCCCTCCCCGCACCTGCAGAAGGGCTGTTCCGTCGCTTCCCGTTGAAGCCACGTATTGCCGTCCTGTCTGGATGTTGGTGACTTTCACCTCGGCACCTGCAATGCTTCCGCCGTTGCTGAATTCAGGAGGGTATTTCACTCCAACGGTCATGTTGTATGTGACGGGCAATTCATATTCCGTGCATGACCAAAGCAACAATACAACAATAGTAATCCACTTTTTCATGTGTTTAAAATTATCAAGTTCATTTGGTATAATGAGTGGAAACACATGTAATTCGCATGTAAGAGTTAATCATTCCGGTTGGTGTTTCGCTTAACATGCTCATTTCATCTCTATTATTCCGATGGTTTAAAGCTCCATGGTCAAATCAGCCCCAAAAAATGGCCTTTCATTTCTGCGCATATACCTCCCACTTCGCTGATCGAGATGCCACGGCCTGATATTCAGGAAATTATTCGCGAAAAAGGAGAGTCTGTACCGCCTCCCGATATCTTTCGAAACTTTGAGGTTACACATGATCAAAGAAGGAAGGGTTCTTAACGGAAAATAGGTGGTGATCTGCTTTTTGATCCCCATCTGAGCCATCGGATCCTGAAAATCATTCCGTGAATATTCTTTTTCCGGCTCACCTGCTATGATATAGCTGACAGGCAACTGATAGTAAAGGTCCCCTTCTTTCTCACTCTTGAAAAGATCGGGTATCTGCAAATAATCACGAAGTTCACTCAATGTATAGAGTTTTGTTTTCCAGGGATAGAGCTTCCGCATATTTTTTTCGAACCATATAACCTGGGTTGTCAGTGTCAGAAGCATTTTCAGTTCCGGAATGTGTGTAATCAGACCGATGTTCGTATTCAGTCGCTTGTCGATGGTGCCATACCCGTACTGGTCGGTATACCGGACAACAAAAGGTCTTTGTTTGCTGACACCCCCCTCAAAAACAGTATAGTCAATCCGCTGATAATATGGTACATCCAATAGGTAGGATTCGGTGTGGAAATAAGCTCCGGAGACATTCACCGAAGTCCTGAAGGTTTGAATCTTTCCGAAATCGACCGAATATTCCAACCCTTTTTTAATCCGGACTTCTCCGTTCCGGTAGGTAGAGTAACCGGCAAACTTTACGTCATCCTCATACCCAAGCTTGACGGGGGTGCCGGTTGTTTTGTCGGTATAATAGATTCCGTCACCGGGAACATACCAGGGTTTGTATCCGGCGGGCAAAACGTCATAATCTCTGTAAAACTGAGGAAAAAGCACATTGTCGTTCACGAATCCCTTTTCATGTTTTTCTGAGAAAGCGGTTACCCTTGCCACTATTTTGCCGATCTGCAGGTCGATCCCCGCCTCTTTTTTGTTGCTTTGGGCCGGTTTCAGATTGTAATTCCGGGTGTCGCTGATCACAGTGGTGGTTGCCACAATCAGCTCGGGATAATAATTGAATCCCACTACATCATTGTAATCTTTATCGGGATAGAGGTGTACCAGGGTGGGCGACTTGCTTGTCCGTCCATACCCCAACCGGAGGCTCAGGTCCCTGAAAACTTTGTTGTTTCCTGAGTGCAACAATTGATACCGGATATTGACCCTGGGATCAAAGCTCAGACTGCCATCGGTTGTAAACAGGCCGGCCGGCTCAATGTTGTCCATCCGGATTCCGGCCATCAGGTCAAGTTGAGTGGAACCGATTTCAAGGTTGATTTTATCTTCAGCAAAGAATGAGAGTTGATCAAGTGCCGGAATGTCGGTAAAGGGCCTGGGACGCGTACCGAGGGTTGCAGGTGGTCTTTCCGGATTAAACTGCCTTCCCTGTCCGTTATTGCCGGTCGATTTCCATTCTATCCCAGCCAGCAGGTTGTTGGTGACAATGCCTGTTTTTCGGTATGCCGAAGCTTTCAGCTTCAGATAAAGGTTGTATGGCCTTCCGTCGTAGGTGACCTCAGCATAATAGGACGATGGGGCGTATGAGATTTGATATTCCCCCGATGTGGTGGCTGTTGAAAAAAAGGTAGCTCCGCTTGAACTTCCCGTAAATGTTTTTTCAAACCCCTTTTGCCATTCCCTGGAATAACCTGCATCGAACGAAAGGTTCGATATCCAGGGTTTGTTCAGTGACCATGAAAGGGAGAGAGCTGCAAGAATATTCTGATCGTGCGAATAGTTTTCTTCCTGCAGCAGCATATCCGGGTCCCATTTTTCACCGTCGAGCGTGCTTCCGTATGAAACTTTTGCTTCGAGGTTCAGTGGCTTCTTCTCCCTAAAGAATGTCTGTGAATATTTGGCCGTGCCGCTGATCCTGTTGTAAAGGCTGGTATGCTTGATGATATGTCCGAACGACCTGGTATAATCAAAATCCGCATTCAGAACCCCTCCGTTATCGGGTAAAAGAAAACCTTTGCTCATATACCCTTGCTTTGTACGGGGATCGGCTTTCAGCTTCACTGTCAGGGGTGAACCCCCTGCTTTGGTTTTGATGTGGACAGCTCCAGAAGTTAGATTTCCGTGTTCGGCTGAAGGAATCCCGACATCAACGGTGATCGATTCGATATTGTTGACAGTAATTCCCCTGATGTCAACCCCTGTACCTGCCACCGACGACATATCATTGGTGGTACTGATGCTTTGCTGGAGATTGCCGTCGTTCGACAAGGGAATCCCATCGACAATGATGGCAGTGCCCAGTGCACTGTTGACACTTGTCCCCACTTCCCGGATGCTCATCTTCCCCGGATCCCGGAGGTTCGGATTGGTTGCCAGGTTCCCGGGAATCAGCTGAAGGACATCTTTCAGACTGGATGCCTGGACATGGCTGATGGCTTCACTTTTGATCTTCGAAGAAGTAGCCCCTGATTTGGAATTCTCGGCCGTTACAACCACTTCATCCAGTCCCAGCGACTGCTCCCTTAAAAGAATATTCAGGGTTAAGTCTCCGGTAACTGTGATTTTCTGCGAAAATTCCTCATAACCAATGTATGAAACCACAAGGGTAAATGTGCCGGCCGGAATCCCCCGAATTCTGAACATTCCTTTCTCATCCGAAGAGGTGCCAAGCGACAGTTCACGGATCACAACATTGGCGTATAAAACCGGTTCTTTTGAATTGGGGTCGGTGATCTTTCCGCTGACGGTATACCTCTCCTCTCCAGACGCATGGGTTCCGTTCCATGCCATCCAGATTCCAAGAAAAGTTAGTATGGTCAGATATCGCATAATCCGGGAATATCAGACAAGTATGTATTTTATCCCTTCAACTGTTTCAGAGATTCGTTTTTCTATGGGATAACAATTTTGTTCACAAAAAGCTTCCCTCCGGCAACTGTCCTGGCAATGTATATACCCGGTGTAAATGAACTGAAATAAATTTCATGCCTCAAAGATATCGGCCTGGTTTGTGATACCAGTTGTCCCGTGATGCTGTAAACCATGCACCTGTCGATCGGTTTTTCGCCTGAAATGAGCTCAATGGAACCTGTTTTGTATAAAACAGCCAGACTGTTGGGTGAAGAAATCGGGTTGGCATAGGTACCAAGATTTAAACCTGCTATGGGTGTTCTGTAAAGTTTTCCCTGTCCCAGTGCATATAAATTGCCATTCCAGACTCCTCCGATTTCAAATATGGTGGAACCGGGATTTGCACTGACCCAGCTGATTCCACCATCATTTGTCAGCAATGATTTGGAAGTGGTGCCCATCACCACCCATGAGTCCTGGTCAAACCTGTAAAAATCGTTTCCCCCGGTTGTTCCGGAAAGCTTTGTAAATGTTGTTCCGCCGTCGGGAGACCTGAACACAGCGGCTGTGGTGCTAAGAAATATCTCATTTCCGGGTCCGATGGTGATGGCATTGATAAAGGGATCACTACCTGCTATTGCCTTGAGTGCAGGATAGATATCGGTAAAGGTACTTCCGCGGTCCACTGATTTGAGCAATATTTTGTTCCCGGCCACATATCCTGTGTCGCCCCTGAATTTAATATCCTGAACATAGACAGTTCCGAAATCACCTGAAACGACTTTCCAGTTTTTTCCTCCGTCAGCCGACCTGAAAACCCTTGAGTGTTCAGCTTTTGTGGCTCCCGAAACATCATACCAGCGACCCCATAAAAGGACTACATTGTTCCCTGCATATTCAATGACCGATGTGTTGAATCCGTTGCAAGCTGCAAGTTGTGGATTTTTAGATGGATCATCCCCTTCATCTTTCCCGATCAGCGCTGCATCAACGCTGGTGTATGTATTCCAGTTATCGGTGGTTTTGAAAACTCCTCCTGACCAGTATACATGGGTGGCAGTCGATGATGAAGAGTATCCTGGCATGTAAAAGCGGTTTATACACGCATAGGCGGTATCCCTGTAATTCCGGAGGCCGTTGAAATCCATTTGCTCATCGAAAAGAGGAACTGTCGGCAATGTCATTTCATTCCATGTAATCCCCTTGTTTGCAGTCATCCTGAATGTTTGCCCGTATCCGATCAATATGGCTTTGTTGGCATCAATTATATGTGCTTTATGGATGTTGTTTCCGGTGCTGATGTTCTGTTTTACCCAGACAAAATTGCCTGCTGTGAGGTCGGCGATTTTTATTTTGTGTATATCCGACTGTGCCAGGACAAACAAAGAGTCATTAATGATTCCTCCCACTTCCCAAACTGCGACTGTCAGTTTCGCATCGGCCCAGGTGGCCCCGGCATCGTTTGATATCCGCGATTTGCCACTGCTCCCGGTCATAATCAGCGAATTGTCATTTACCTTGAAAATGTCATTCCCCCCGGTAATGCCTGTAATGTTAAATTTGGTGAAGCTGTCGCCGCCGTTTGTCGATTTATATACCCCGTTGGAGACTGTTATGACATAAATTTCATTCCTGTCAATAACGGTGATGTCATTGACATATCCGGCACCTGCCGACTGGAGATTGGCAAATATGTCGGTCAGTGTTTCCGACTTTGAACTTGTTTTATACAGCTTCTTATTCCCGCCTATATATCCGGTTGTGTCGGCAAAAGCAATAGTGGAAATCACTGTGCTTCCCAGATCCCCACTGATATTTTTCCATGTTCCCCCTTTGTTGGTTGTTTTAAAAATTCCGCTGTGAGTAAGCGTTCCGGAGGTTTCGGCGGGCTTGAACTCCAACCACCTGAGGTAACAATAGGCCACTGAATCGTTTGCACATCCCACTGCCTGAAAATCGAATCCGAAACATCCCGGCGTGGAGGGGTTGAGGGCCGGATCGTTGCCAGTGCCCAGGCCTGACAGGTCAACATTTTTCCATGTAACACCGCCATCGGTGGTTTGAAGGATGATCCCGTTGGTATAAGGATCGGGAAACGCATCGTACAGTTTTGACCGGGTGGAAACAACATATCCTGTATTTCCCTTAAAACTCATATCAATGAAATCGAATGTAGTACTTAATATCCCAACATCGTTCCAGGTACTCCCGTTGTCGACTGATTTTACAAATGTGCGGCCAAATCCTGCTACAACCGCCTGATCATTGTATACGGTCATTTTCTGCAAATTCCTTCCTGCTTTTATTTCCTGGGAAGTCCAGTTAAATACAGGCTGCGCTGCGAGGAGTGATGTAAGCCCGCAGAAGAAAATTAAAAGGTAAAAGTTCTTCATATATTTTGAAATTTATGGTTAATAGCTTGGTATACTGAAACCTGACACATCATGAGCCCTGAATTGATATTATTTGATTCCAGGCACAGTTGCATTATCCATTAAAATGCCTTCCTCTTCAAATTGAAACATATTGGGAACACTGCCTGTTTTCCCGTTGGTATAGGTAATCTTCAATGAGTCGCTGGCCAGTGCCTTCATAATATTCCCCGGATTGGTAATGGAATCAACAAAGAGTATCTGAACCTGTTCCCTGAAAGCTGAATCGAGAACCGTTCTGAATTCCACAATCCCGTTATCGTTCGAAAGATGGCTCACCAGATAGCTGAACCTGGCTCTCAATCCTCCGTTTTTGCCCAGTGGAACCTGGTAAATTTTAAGTACGGAATCGGAATAGGCTTTCCGGTCGTTGAACTGCTGGTTGTATGGCTTGAACAGTTGTGAAATATATTCCCCTCTCGTTAATGTCGAAATTTCCGGTTTTGAAGCAACTTTATAACCAAGCTTCACACTGTTTTTTACATTGTTTACTTCATAGGTTAAAGATTTCGATTCCAATATTTTGATCAGGTTTTTTTCATCAATCACAGAATCACCGGGGAAGAAAATTTTTACGATAATCGGACAACCATACTCCGTTATCAGCCCGACGGCATTGGTTTTCTGGGCCAGCAACCTGGTCAGGTAATTAAAATCATAGGTGTCGAAAAAGTTTTCCAGTTTCAATGATAAACATGTCACTGTTTCAACACCCTGAGGCAGGGGGGATACCGGTACTTTGGAAGGAGTAAAGATGGCTTGTTGTATTTTCTGTGAATCAAGAATGGCCGGATCATAATAAATCTTTACCCTGTGGTGTTTTACGTATGTAGCAACTCCCAGAACACCATCCACTCTTTTCATCTGATTGGCAAATGCACTGGAACTTCCGAAGCACTTGATGTTTTTCAAAGGTGCCTGTTCGTATACCCTGGCATTCGACATGGCATTGTCATCACCCCACTTCTGGTCAATGGTTGGCACTTCCCAGAATGTGCCTGCGATCATCCCGGTAATCACAAGCAGAACCACCGCTACAGGGGCCAGCCATTTCAGCCTGTTCGTTTTGTTAATTTGCAGGGTGTTTTTAACAGGACATGCCAGGATGCAATCGCTGCAGAGGGTGCAATCGATATGTCTCACCGATTTTACACTGGCCACATCAATTGCCTGTGGACATTTTTTTGTGCACAACTGGCAATCGGTGCAGGTTTCGGTATTCCTGGTAATTTTAAACACCGGAAGAAGCCTGCTCTTTAACCAGATGAGTTCAAAGATGTACCCGCCCGCACACAATACAGCCAGCGGCCAGACATAACTTATTTCAGCTCCCAGACGAAGGGCAATGATATAAACAGCCAGCACGGCGATGAAGAAAACTGCTTATTTGAAAATATACGACAAAGCTCCGAGCGGACAGATGTATTTGCACCAAAAAAGCCTGATAAATATCGACCCGGCGATCACCAGGAATATTGAAATGACAGCATACCAGATTACAACATCAGGATTGAAACCGGTCACGGCAGCATAATATGGATCAAATTTCTTGCAGAATAACTCATTCGACTGAAAAGTAAAATAGATGGTTATAAACAGAAGGATGTACTTTAAAGACTTCAGGATTTTATCAGTGACACCTTTCAGTGTGAACCTTACCTTCATCTTTTTCCCAAGTTTGCCGAGCCATTCACTGACTGTTCCGACCGGACAGATGAAGGAACAGAAAAGCTTACTAAAAATCAGGACGGCAACAAAAAGGAGAATTCCCATGGCTATCTGGGTACTTGTCATGGTACAGGAGAGGGCCTGATTCAGCATATAGCTGCCAAGCGCCTGAATACCGCCGAATGGACAATAGGCTTCAAAATCGGCGATGAAATTCCTGGAGAACAGCTGGCGAATGATCAAAAACAGAATAAATGCAATAACTCCCCATTGTATGATCATCCTGGGCCAGTTCAGCTTCTTTATGCGTTTTTTCATCTTATAATATTTGGTTCATTAAATGCATTTTGTTGAAACAGATGCCTGCCTGCCG
>CAYNBE010000011.1:0-34434 GCA_964395045.1 uncultured Prolixibacteraceae bacterium
TGCCAATTCATTGAACAGCAAGAATTCCGTTCGGATTAACTGCAAGTTGGGTTAATAATATGGAATATAACCGAAACACACATTCTTGAAAACCTGAAAAAAGAGGTGATTGCAGGAAATTTTTCCTGAGCTTACCTGTTTTGCAGCGAGTTCCTGAATGAACTTCTGACACAGCGGAATCCGATAAACGATTTGGTGGAATCCTGGTATTCGAAAGTCCGGGTTGAATTCTGGATGAAAAACTCGATATCTTTCCATGATCCTCCCCTGATAACCTTTCTTTTCATAACCGGGGGGTCGTCGGGTTTGGCTCTGTAATCGATTTCAGGGTTCATGTCATTGGCAAGGTCATATCCCGATTCAAAGTAGGCACTGCTGGTCCATTCGGCCACATTTCCCGACATATCGTACAATCCGTAATCGTTAGGGCTGAAAGATCCCACTTTCATAGTGGTGACACTGGTTTCACTGTCGGCCACATAGTTTCCCCTTAAAGGTTTGAAATTTGCCCCGAAACATCCCTGCTGGTTCCTGGTGTAATAGCTTCCCCATGAATATTTGGTATTTTTTCGCCCCCCCCGGCTGGCAAGCTCCCATTCCGATTCCGTGGGCAGGCGGTAATCATGTGCCTGGGTATCATTCATCCTCGACCGGTATTCATGGTTCAGACTGGTACGCCAGTTACAGAAAGCCCGGGCCTGGTTCCAGCTGACACCCACCACCGGGTAATCCATAAAGGCAGGGTGGAAAAAATATTTCATGGCCAGGGGTTCGTTGTAAGAATAGGTGTAGTCCCTAACCCAGCAGAGAGTATCGGGATAAACAGGGACCGTTTCGTGCATGATGAAACTGCTTCTGTTTACGACCGCGACTTCCTGGCCGTTGCTATCGACCACACGACCCCCGTAACGTTGCGTTTCAAAATCAAAACTATTGGCCCTTTTTGCTGCCTGGTTGAAGTCGATCCAGTAATAATCATACACCAGTTTTCTTGAATCGATCTCACGCTTGTAAGCAAAACGTTCTTCTTCAGGAACATACAATGGTTCAAGGGCGTTTTTCACATCAGGGTTATCCCAGTCGATTTTGACTTTCCAGTTGATAACCGGCTGGTCGAGGGGAACTCCCTGATTCGTCTCCGTAATCAGGTATTCGGGATCGCTCTCCCCCAGCAACCTTCTGGCAATGGAATCACGGACCCAATAAACAAACTGCCGGTATTCGTTGTTGGTGATTTCCGTATCATCCATCCAGAATGCTTCAACTGTGATTGACCGCATTTTGGTGTCATCGATGATTTCATCGTCGGATGGCCCGAGCTGGAATGAACCTCTTTGAATGTACACCATTCCGTATGGCAAGGGTTCAAACCAGGCACCCCGGTTCCTGATCAGGTCGGAATTGTAAATATCGCCATTCCTGCAGGCAGAAGCCAGCATCACTATCAGCCATATCCACAATGTTTTTTTCTTCATTTTTCTGACCTTCTCCCGCGATGTGCTTGTTCCATCCGGCAACCTCCATTAAAAAGGCCTTATGAGACTTCCCATAAGGCCTCCCGGAGAACTGTTCTTTTCAATATTCCCACAAATCCTGTTCAAAATTAAAAATCTTGTCTTCGATCCGTTTCGATTCGAGCATGGCCTCTTTGCCGCTGAGGTAATCGCTGATGCTCCTGTTGTTGAACACATTCGATTCCCTGACAATGTAACTGTTGAAATACCTTTTTACAAACAGGTCGTCGAACGACATTCTGCGTGCATCATTATAAGGATTAAAAACCTGGCTGCTTGAAAGTAGCTCGCGAGCTTCGGGATAATATACCCAGAATACCTTACGCCGCTGGACCTGGTTGTTGTCGGTGTCCTGCCGGTAAAACTCCTGGATCGGACAAATTCCGATGATCCTGACCTGAAGTCGCGAATTCATCTTATCGAAATACCACTCTTCCTTGATCATGTATTGTTTTACCTCTTCGGGACGAATTTCACCCTGGATGATTGTATCCGTCATTTCGCCTGTATTAAAGTCACGTTTCTCTCTGGTATGGGCTGTTGCCCCGAAGGTGATTTTCACTTCATCCATGGTTATCGGTGTTTTAAAGTCATCGTCATTTCGGGCATCATAAGCTGTGATCTGACCCGTTTCAACCCCTTTGAGCAACAGGCTGGTCAGGCTCATTAATCCGTCAGTAGGTGTGGTGGGATAATAGAGCGGCTGATTGATTTTTTCCCTCAGGTCGATGATGCGCCATACCATCTGAGACCAGAAAACATCGGCTTCGCGCACCATAGGAATGGGCATCGGCTTTTTCTGCACATAATCCTGTCTTTTAAATGCTCCGTTGATAATCTGGGCTTTGGCATTTCCGCTGATGAACGCAAACAATGCCAACCCGGCCATAAAAGAAAAAATTACCTTTCTCATTTTTTACCGTATTTTAAAACTGATCGGGTCAAGCGGCCTTTCCGTGCCATCATCCCCCTTTGCTTTAATATTATCAAAATAAACAATGCTCCCTACAGGCAAATTCCTGAACTGGTTTTTCTGATCTGCAGTAAACCTGTTGCCCAACGTCTTCCAGGTGTTTGTATATCCGCCCGATTGGGTCAGGGAAACATCGAACTGTGTGATGGTAAACCGGAGTTCAAAATCAAAATCCTTCAGGACGGCCAACATACCATCCTCAGCCAGCAGATCCTCCTTCCGGATATTTCCACCCGACTGGTTTCCGATTTGAGCCACCGGATCGGGCACTTTCTTCACCCTGAAATCCATGCTTCCCATCAGCCTTTCACTTCCGGAAACATTGGCATATACCGAAATTTTTGTCTTTCTGCCAAACTCATCCAAATCGGAGGGATACACCACCAATTGATCACCCGAAGATGCAATTCTGCCGTTTGTCATCTCGTACCGGAGATTCTCCTTCGCCACTCCGGGGACTGACACATCGATGGGATTTGCTATCCCGCGGTAAAAGACATTCATTTTGGTGGGTGAAATTGTAACACTTGGTCTTGTTACCTGGTATTGCTTTTCAAAGGTGTAACTCTTCAGTATTCCTTCCGGCGTTTTGTATTTCAGAACGCCACTCCACTTGAAAGTTCCAGGCTCACTGGTCCGCACCCGGTAGGTTGCTTTTCCGTCCGAAATAGGCAGACGGGTATTGTGGACATATATTTCCGGATCAACCGTTGTATCAATGGCTGCAAGGAAAATTTCAGCCGTATATTCATCCCCCTGAAGGATGATCCCGGAATTAGCTACAACCTGAGCACCCAGTTTGTTGAATTTATAGCTTGTCGCATCAATATTAGAATAGAAGTGATTGATGAGGTTGGCTTCCGAGTTTTTCACATCAATCTGGAGTTTCGACATGAAAGTGAGGATTCCGGCAAGAGGCTTGTTTTCAAAATGAGCAATTTCCCACGATTTCTTTTCCTCTCCTTTTGCCCGTAAATCTGCTGTTTCAAGTTCCTGCCTGATCACTTCCTTCAGTTCCGGTTCACTTTCACCCACCTGCCCGATCATAAAATTCTTGAATTCCGAAATCTTGTTCTTCAGTTCCAGAGCTTTTTTTTGTCCGATCATGATCTCAGAAGGGGTATTGATATCGTCTTCCTTTTTTAGGATCAGCGTATCACCCGACCGGGTTAGGAACAGAAATTCTTCACCGGTTAGGATTCGTTTCGGATTCATCATCCTGGAACCCGATGCAATAACCAGCTTCTCTTTTAACCCCCAGATATAACTGATCAAGCTGTCAGTTTTTTCCTTCACCGCTTCAGCCTTTATTTTCCATTCCTGCACTTTTGCAGGATTATCGACATAAGCCTGGTCAAATGCACCATATATCTGCGAATTTTTTGAGTCGACTGCATGAAGGGTCTGAATCAGACTGGCATCCACCACCCTGAAAGCTTCAAGAACCTCAGCTGCCACATTGAGTGCAAGCATTGCCGTCAGGACAATGTACATCATGTTGATCATCCGTTGTCTTGGCGTTTCCGGGCAATTTTTAATTCCCATGTCAGAAGTCTCCTCTTATGTAACTTTTTTTAAACTGACCTTGTTTGTTCATTTATTCTCAATTGACTTACCCCCTGCCTGCCGGTAGGTAGGGCAGACAGGCGCCACCCTTCAGGCGCCACCTCTCTCTTCGCGAAGAGAGGAGGAAGAGGGTTAGTTTGTTTTTATTATTCTTCATAGAACTGAATTTCAAAACATTGGAAAACTCTTAGCTCTTACTTTTTATATTGCATGGCTCCCAGCATATTCCCGTAAATCGTGTTGAGTGCTTCGAGATGCTGATTCAGCTTTGTGGCATTTTCGCGGTAACGTTTCAGTTCTTCAATGGAGGATGCAAGTACTTCGTTCATCCTCCCAAGATCGTCGTTATATTTCTGACCTGCTTTTTGCTGTTCTTCGGCTGTTTTCATCTGATTTTCGATCGACTGGTTCAATACCGAAAGATTTTTGCTGAGTTTTGACAAACTGTCGGTATAGCCGGTCGAAGTATCCCCGAACTGGCGAACGCTGGTTTCAATCTTTTCTGAAGCTGTTTTATATGTTCTGGCCAGTTGGGTTCCCGATTCGACAATTTTTACCGATAATTCCTCCCCTGTCCGGTTCAGCTTCTCAACCAGGCTCTGTCCCGAAGAGCTCAGCTGGCGTGTAGTGCTTTCATAAACATCGATCAGCTGACCGATGGAAGCGTTTATCGATTGATTGGCCTTTACATTGACTTCGCTGAAATTACTCATCGCTTCGCTGGCTGTATTCAGATTTCTGACATACATATCAGTCGCAAGGGTAGCCGATGAAATATCGCTGATTCCCCGGGCTGTATTGCTAAGCTCGTTCAGGCTCACCTTTACCTTATCCAGAAGGTCGGGAGTGATTTCAGAATCTTTGAGAAAATTGTTGATACTAAATCTTCCGGGTTTCAGTTCTTCTATTGATTCATCGGGCTCATAATCCTCTCTCAGTTCAGGATAAACCCTTGACCATTCAGGAGTTTCAAGCGGAGGCTCAAAGGCAGAAACAAAAAATATGACTGCCTCAGTGATCAGGCCCACCCCTAAGAAATACCCCGAATAGGGCCAGTGCTGTAACTTGAACAACGCACCGATCAGCACAATGGATGCGCCCCAGCTGTATACAAAACCCATCAGGGTTTTAGCACGTTTTGTTTTTAATAGTTCACCTATGTTCATGGCCAATTTTGTTTGAATTAAAATTCACTGCCGAAGGTCGATCTTACACAACGAAAACCAATGAATGATTTTGTACTGTCCTGGTACTCGTAGCTCCGGGTACCCACCTGGATAAAGAGGGCAACATCCTTGAAAGAACCACCCCGTATGACTTTCCGCTTCATTACCTGCGGATCGTCGGGGAGTGCATTGTATTCATAATTGGGATTGATATCGTTGATCAGGACATATCCCTGTTCATCGTATGCGGTGCTGGTCCATTCAGCCACGTTTCCAGCCATGTCGTAGAGTCCCCAGTCGTTGGGATCATAGCTGCCAACCCGCATGCTTCCGATTCCGCCGTCTTCGACATAGTTTCCGCGCAATGGTTTAAAATTTGCCAGGAAAACTCCCTTTTGGTCGCGGGAATAATAATTCCCCCAGGGATACATCGAAAATTTCTTTCCTCCCCTGGCGGCGTATTCCCATTCGGTTTCGGTAGGGAGACGGTATTCCATCACCCCCGGATTAGCCCGGCCTGCCAGGTAGTCGGTCTGGATTTTGCTGCGCCAGTTACAAAAAGCGCGGGCCTGTTTCCAGGTAACCCCTACTACCGGATAATCGTCGAATCCGGGGTGCCAGAAATAACGTGTGGCAAGAGGCTCATTGTATGAGTATGTGAAATCTCTGATCCAGCATAAGGTATCGGGATATACATTCACATTGTCTTTAAAGATGAATGCCGAACGGTTTTCGATAGGTATCACATTGCCGGCCGGATCTGACACAGTTCCTTCATATTTCTGCTTCTCAAAATTATAGCTGTTTGCCCGGCGTGCGGCCTGTTTGTAATCGATCCACCAATACTCATAAAAGAGTTTTCTCGGGTCAACTTCCCGGCGGCCCAGGAATCGTTCGTTCTCCGGTATAAACAAATCCTGGAGGGCATTGATATAGTCGGGCTCGTTCCACCGGATTTTCTCCTTCCAATTGATTCTGGCCGGTTCCACCGGATTTCCGTCCCTGTCCTCGGTGATCAGGAACTCGGGGTACTGCTGTCCGAGCATGGTCCTGGCGATGGAGTCGCGTACCCAGTAAACAAACTGTCGGTATTCATTGTTTGTAATCTCCGTATCGTCCATCCAGAAAGCATCCATCGAAACGGTACGGGTGGGCAGGGTTGCCGAAGCAGGATCTTCATCAGAAGGGCCTATATTCAGAGTGCCCCTGTGAATAAAAACCATCCCGTAAGGAACTGTTTCCCTCCACTTAAACGAACGTTTGACTCCGACAAGTTCACCGTTTCCGTAACCGGTACCCGATCCCGGACCACTGCAAGTGGAACTTGTCAGGATGACTCCGGCCAAAAAGATGATCGAAACATAAAAAATTCTTTTCATAGCTCAGACTATATCGTTTTCTTACAAAAACCTCACGCTTTTATATTTTTTATTACGGTTCTTTTCCAGTTCAACCGAATAACTGATAAAAATCTCATGCGATCCGTATCCATACCTTCCGATGGCTGAAGTAACCAGGTCGAACGAATACCCCACTTTGAGCCCGTTAATCAATTCCGTTCCAAAAAGCAGTGCCACAGCGTCCTGGGTCCTGTATGACACCCCTCCCCACAATTTGTCGTTATATACCAGGTTTGTATTCAGATCAACCTGCCAGCCTGCCAGATCACTTTTCAGCAGGAACGACGGCCGCAACTCAAATAACGGGTCCCTCAGTTTGATATTGTATCCCCCTGTCAAATAATAGTGTCGCACCAGAAATGTACTGGCGAGATCAGAGAACTTCACGGAAGCCTGGTTCAAGTGAGTCACCGAAGCTCCAAGATAGTATCTGTTTCCTTTCAGGTATAAACCAAGACCACTGTCGAATGCAACCTGGCTAACTTCCCCTTGTGGAATGGCCGGATCAGATCCCGGCGACACAAAGATACCGAGGTCGTCTTCCGGTATTTCCCATTCCCCGTTCACTGCCTTGTTGAAAACCCCAAGGGCTAATCCGATTCCAAGATCGCCTAAAGCCAGCGGCACCTTGTATGAGAAACTGATATTGACAAGAACGTTTTTTTCCGGCCCAAGCCTGTCATCGATTACATTCAACCCTATACCGGCAGGCTTCCGGAAAACCGAAATCCCCGCATCACCGCTGAAAACCCTGGTTTGTGGAGCATCCCGGAAACCCGCCCATTGGTACCGGTTCAAAACCAAACCGCTGATTGCATCTTCGCTCCCTGCATAGCCCGGATTGACACCCAACTGATAAAACATATTGTTGGTGTATTGCGGGTCCTGCTGTCCGGTTGCCGCAAAACAAACTGTAAAAATAAGAAATATTAAAGAAAATATCTTCCTCATACACAAATCTCTTGCACCTGCAACCCGTGTGGTTTCAGCGGATTCAGCCATTCCATCCGGTTGTGGCAAGTATTTTATCTGCTAAGCAAAGAACGGATTTAATTTCCTAATATTTTGGCATCTGACCGGTTTTTCGGGCATATTTCCACCAAATATCAGGAATTTCCTGCCCGGCAGCTGTCTGATAATCAACTTTCCGACAAGCAATATACCGTTTTCGTCCCTCTTCCCCGTCCGTTTCCAACCACCATCTCATGGTTGAAGGATGGTAATAAAATGTAAGCGGAGGGATATTGTTTCCTGTTTCCACATAATATTTTGTAAAAAATGACCTGTCAACGGCCGGAGTTTCTTTTCTCCTTTGGGCAAAGGCTTCCGCAAAATACCAGATCATCTGCGCTGCCAGCGAGGTGGTCACCCCCGACCGGTCGCAGCCGGGATTCACTTCAAACAGTCCTATGGCTTTCAGTTTGTTGCTCAGCCCTGCATAACGGAAAATCTGACAAGCCTCCTCGCTGTACAAGCCGTTTGGTGAAGGGATGCATTGTCCCGGCGAATCTGAAAATTTGACAGCCGACATATCAAAGCTGAGAAAGGTCGTATTTCTCATCAGGGGCTCAAGCAAATCAGAATCATCGCGGATACTTCCGAGGCCGATTGCTTCATATGTCAAACTTTTCAGATAATTCAGGATGACGGGAGAAACCAGATGCCCCTGTATTCCGATCATCTGCAGGTGAAACAACCCGGGATTTTCCCTGATAATGGCCGAAATAAAACTGGAAGCATCTGTCACCTGGCGGTTGCTTTTGACATCTACCCTTGAATCGACCACAGAAAGGGTGAATTCATCATCATCCTTAAAAGCTCTTGCAATACCAATGCTCAGGTCGTGCCCTCCCCCGATGACAATAGCAACCGCTCCTGAATCATTCAGGTATTCAACAACATCGCGCAGTGCATAATAAGTGTCCCGTTCGCTTTTTCCCGGTTTCAGATCCCCGAGATCGACGAATCCATGCAAGCCTTCGATGTTGCTTAATTGGTAAAGCTGCTTCCTGATTTCACCGGGAGCGGATGCCGTTCCTTTGTTCTTGGTTTTTGATTCGTTTTGTACCCCGATCAACGCAAGCCTGGTTTCACCTTTGCTTCCGCCGGTTACTTTCAGTGTATCTTTCCTGATCTGGTAACCAAGATGAATCCTGCTGGTTCTGTTTTCATAACCGTACATTCCGAAATCGACAGGATGAAAGTAAAGACCCGGATCCATGTTCACAAGTTTTTTAGGTCAAGCAGGTTAGTTGTTTTTTCGTCTCCCGGATTTCGGTTTGACCGGTTTCCTAACACTGTTGTCTATGATTTTTTTGCATTCATCCAGGCTGATTGACCCGATCTCGGTTCCTTTCGGAATTCTGTAATTTTCCTGTTTATACGAAATATAGGGACCCCAACGTCCCTTCAGAATTTTGAGCTCCGGCTCCTCTGCGAAAGTCCTGATCACGGCATTTTTTTCCTTTTCTCTCCCTGCCCCGATCAAGGCGGTTGCTCTTTCAAGGGTAACCAAATATGGGTCTTCTCCTTTGGGTAGGGAAATATATTTCCCGTTGTGACGGACATACGGACCAAAGCGGCCGATTCCGACCATTACTTTTTCATTCTCGAATTCACCCAGGGTACGCGGCATCCTGAACAGTTCAAGCGCTTCCTCAAGCCGGATGGTTTCAAGCAGCTGCCCGGGCCGCAAGCTGGCAAACTGTGGTTTTTCACTCTCTCGGCCAGTAACCGACTCACCGAGCTGAGCAATGGGGCCAAAGCGTCCGATCTTCACAGAGACTGTTTTACCGGTTGCCGGATCGGTACCTAAAATTCTCTCCCCTCTCGTTTTTTCCGTTTTCCGGAGTACCGATTCTATATTTTGCCTGAAAGGTTTGTAAAACCTGTCAATCACCTCATGCCAAACAAGGGAGCCTTCGGCTATCCTGTCTAACTCCTCTTCCACATTGGCGGTGAAATTATAATCCAGTATCTTTTCAAAGTTTCCGGTCAGGAAATCATTTACGACCATTCCAATGTCGGTGGGAAACAATTTTCCCTTTTCGGTTCCAAAGATCTCCGTTTTAACCGACCTCGTGATTTCATCTCCGGTAAGCTCAAGCACTACAAACGGCCTCTCCTTTCCGGGGCGGTCTTCCTTCACCACATAATCCCTGTTCTGGATAGTGGTAATCGTGGGGGCGTAAGTCGACGGCCTTCCTATGCCTAGTTCCTCCATTCTTTTCACAAGAGAAGCCTCTGTGAAACGGGGGGGCTTTTGAGAATACTTCTCTGTTGCCTGGATGCCCATTGCCGTCAACCGATCATTCACTTTCAGGGGAGGAATGATCATTTGTCCGCTCTGCTGGCCATTCTCATCATCCGATGATTCCATATATACTTTCAGGAAACCGTCAAAAAGGATCACCTCACCGGATGCAGTGAATTTCTCGGGCGATGTTGAACAATCAATCGTCACAGTGGTCTTCTCGAGCAGTGCATCGGCCATCTGGGAGGCAATGGTCCTTTTCCAAATCAGCTCGTAGAGCTTTTTCTCCTGTACTGTTCCCGGGATGGTTTCATCTGAAATGTAGGTAGGCCGGATGGCTTCATGTGCTTCCTGTGCCCCTTTGGTTTTGGTTCTGTATTGCCGTGTTTTTACATATTTCTCACCGTGCAGATCGGTTATTTTTGCAGAAATGGTATTTAAAGCCAGCGACGAAAGATTGACAGAATCGGTACGCATATAGGTGATCCTTCCCGCTTCGTATAACTTTTGTGCAATCGTCATGGTCTGCGAAACCGAAAAACCAAGCTTACGGCTGGCTTCCTGCTGAAGAGTCGAAGTTGTAAAGGGTTGCGCCGGTGTCCGTCGTGTTGGTTTTTTAACTACTTCGGCGACCGTAAACTCTGCACCTTTGCATTTTTCAAGAAAACCGGCAGCTTCCTTTTCCGTAGCAAACCGTTTCGATAGCTCAGCTTTCAGTTCACCCGGTTTTCCGTTGGAAAGCAGAAACAGGAAAGTGGCGGTCACACGGAAGGAAGAAGATGTTTCAAAATTCATGATCTCCCGCTCACGGTCAACAATCAGCCTGACTGCAACCGATTGTACCCGTCCGGCCGAAAGAGAAGGCTTCACTTTCTTCCACAATACAGGAGAGATTTCAAAACCGACAATCCTGTCGAGAACTCTCCTTGCCTGCTGTGCATTTACCAGATTGATATCAATTTCCCTCGGATGTTCAATGGCATGAAGGATAGCTTCCCGTGTAATTTCATGAAACACGATCCGCTTTGTATTCTCAGGTTTCAGTTTTAATTCCTCCTGCAGATGCCAGGCAATTGCCTCTCCTTCCCTATCCTCATCAGAAGCCAGCCAAACGGTTTGGGCCTCTTTCGAGAGTTTCTTCAGCTCCGCAACGATTTTTTTCTTATCTTCCGAAACGACATACTGTGGAAGATAATTGTTATGGATGTCAATGCCGAAATCCTTTTTCACCAGATCACGGATATGCCCCATACTGGAACTTACATGGAAATTTTTTCCCAGAAATTTGCTGATTGTTTTTGCTTTGGCCGGAGATTCAACAATTACAAGATTTTCATGCATAGATTCTGGCTTTACCCATTCTTTAAAATTTGTGCAAAGTAATAAAAAGGAAAAGCTAAGTTCAAATATATTTGTTGCGTATTTTTAATGACGAATGACCATGCCGGAAGAAAATTCGCGAATCAGAAAATACATACGCTGCTTTTGGGGAATCTATGTTGCTGGTATCCTGATCGTTGTGGCATTATTTCTTCTGATTGCCAGAGGCTCTCTGGGCTTTATGCCTACTTTCGATGATTTGGAGAACCCTGAAAACATCCTTGCTTCGCAGGTGATATCATCCGACGGGAAGGTTCTTGGTACTTTTTTCGCCGAAAACCGAACCTTTATCCCGTATCATCAAATTCCGCCCCATCTGATTGAAGCGCTTATTGCCACCGAGGACATACGGTTTTTCAGGCATTCAGGCATCGATTTCAGAGGGCTGGTCCGTGTCATCAAAGGCATCCTGACCGGCAGCAATTCGGGAGGTGGAAGCACCATTTCACAGCAGCTGGCCAAAATGCTTTTCCCCCGTGAACCAAATACCAGCCCACTCAGGCTGGTTCTGCGGAAATTCAAGGAATGGATCATCGCAGTGAAACTCGAAAGAAGTTATACCAAAGAGGAGATACTCACCATGTATCTCAACAAATACGACTTTTTAAACCTGGCTGTGGGAATCAAAACAGCCGCCAATGTCTATTTTAACTGTGAACCTGATTCTTTAACCATGCAACAGGCCGCCATGCTTGTCGGGATGGCAAAAAACAGCGCACTTTACAATCCGGTCAGGCGACCTGAGATCACCCTTCAGCGGCGGAATGTGGTTCTTTCCCAAATGCGCAAATATGGTTACATTTCAAAACATGAATTCGATTCCCTCAAAGTTCTGCCGCTTGGTCTTGATTTTCACCGTGTTGACTTTAAGAGGGGACTTGCCCCTTACTTCAGGGAATATCTCAGGTTAACCATGAATGCCAGAAAGCCGGAAAGAGAATATTATGCAAGTTTTCAAAATCAGAAATTCACCGAAGACTCGCTCGAATGGGAAAATAATCCCCTATATGGCTGGTGCAAAAAAAACAGGAAATCAGACGGAACAAACTGGGATCTATACAAGGACGGACTGAAGATTTATTCCACCATTGATTCCCGGATGCAACTTTACGCCGAAGAGTCGGTGGCATACCACCTGAAAACAAATCTGCAACCCCTTTTTGATAACCGTATCAAAAACCTGAAAAACCCCCCTTTCAGCAACGATATGACCACTGCGGAGACCGAAGACCTCCTTTCGAGGTTTATCAGACAATCGGAAAGATACCGGATCCTTTCCGAACAGGGAAAAAATTTTAAAGAAATCAGGGATATCTTCAACAAACCTGTCGAAATGACGATCTTTTCCTGGAAAGGGGAAATCGACACCATTATGTCGCCGGTTGATTCTATCAAGTGGTACCTCCGGTATTTCCGTTCGTCGTTAATGGCGATGGAAAACGGTACCGGGAAAGTAAAGGCTTACGTGGGTGGTCCGAATTACCAGTATTTTATGTACGACATGGTGAAAGACGGGAAAAGACAGGTGGGATCAACTGTAAAACCGTTCCTGTATACACTGGCCATGCAAAATGGACTGACGCCCTGCACCAAAGTCCCCTATGTAAGACAGCAGTTTGTTCTCCCTGATGGTAAAATCTGGGAACCACGCGATGCCACACGCGATGCAGAGAATTACGGGAAAATGGTAACACTGAAGTGGGGGCTTGCCAATTCCAGAAATATGATCTCTGCATGGGTGATGAAACAGTTTAATCCGGAAGCCATGACCGAAGTCATGAGAAAACTTGGCATTTACAGCCCTATTGATCCAGTGTTTTCCATGTTTCTTGGAACATCCGATATTACTTTGTACGAAATGGTGGGAGCGTTCGGTACTTATGTAAACAAAGGGGTATTTGTGAAACCATATTTCGTCACCCATATTGAAGACCGGCACGGAAATGTGGTTGCACGTTTTATTCCACACAGGTCGGAAGCAATTGATGAGCGCACAGCTTTTCTGATGGTAAATCTGCTCAGGAGTGTCGTGGATGCAGGAACCGGCAGCCGGCTCAGAACCCGGGATGGATACGGAAAATTTACGATGCCCATAGCAGGAAAAACAGGCACTACCCAAAACCATTCTGACGGCTGGTTTATCGGAATGACACCCAGACTATCTGCCGGAGTCTGGACCGGGGCTGACCTGAGAAGTATTCACTTCACCGACATTGCTGCAGGCCAGGGAGCCAACATGGCACTCCCTATATGGGGATATTTTATGAAAAAAGTGTTGGCCGATCCATCTCTTGGATATTCGCAGGAGGAAAATTTTCAAAGTCCTCCGGATTTCAACGTTAATATGAACTGCGGGGATGACATTCCCGTGAAAGGGGAAATCCTTGAATTTGACGATTTCTTCTAGCCGAATCATACAATCACCAGGATGATCAGAAGTACCAGGAACAAAATAAATAGCACAAACTGGTTTCTGACAAACAATCCAAGCAAAATCAAAATCTCAACTTCCTCTTTACAGGTAGTATACATTTCAATCACCCCTTTTTCTTTTGTTAAAAATTCGTTGGATACAAAAGTGATTACATCCTCCCCGTTGAATTTCCATGACCATCGTGATTGCCAGAAATTTTTGATTTCCAGCTCAAACCTTCTTCCGTTGACAATAACATCGCTGCGGGGATTGAAAATGTTTACCATCACCGCTGCAAGCAATGACTGATCTTTGCTGTCATAAATCTCCAGTTTTGACATGAAAAATTCACGTTTCAGAAAAAAACTCCTTCCGTTGATCATCCCATGGGCTTTTCCGCTGAACATATTCTGCCAATGGATGAATCCGATCTTTTCGTTTCCGAGGAGAATTTCAAGTTTTGATCCAAAGATGTTCTTAATCCAGACCAGTTTCTGCATCGGTTCCCTTTTTCTGATTAACCTGATAAAAATAGTACAAAGCTACGGAATATCAACACATTCATGATTTTTTAACCAAATGACCGGTCGACAACAATCCGCAGGCAGCCCCTATTTCCAGTCCGCGTGAGGCACGGATCGTCGTCAGAAGGCCTTTCCTGCTGAGCATTTCCCTGAAACTATTCACCGATTCATCGTCGCTGGAGGGGAGTGTTGAATCGGGAACCGGATGAAACCTGATCAGGTTGATCCGGCACCGGAGGCCGTTTAAAATTTTTGCCAGCTCATGGGCATGACGGGGTGTATCGTTCAGGTTTTTAAATACAATATATTCGAACGAAACCCTTCTCTGCCGCGGTAAATCCCATTCCCTGATCACTTTGATCACATCGTTCAGGGAGTATGCCATCTCCACCGGCATCAGCTGTTTCCTCTCCTCGTGGAAAGGAGAGTGCAGGCTGACTGCCAGATGGGCTTCGCATTTCTTCAGAAATTCTGTCATCCCCGGAATCAATCCGATGGTAGAAACGGTGATCCTTCTGGGACTCATACCATATCCCCAGGGGGATGTCAGAATTTCAATGCTCCGGAGCACCTCTTCCAGGTTGTCGAAAGGTTCCCCCATACCCATGTATACGACATTGGTGACTTGGTTAGTTTCTTCGATGCTCCTGATTTGGTTTAAAATTTCCCCGGCAGAAAGCTGTCCCTGGTATCCCTGTTTTCCCGTCATGCAAAAAACACACCCCATTTTGCATCCTGCCTGGGAACTGACACAAACCGTTACCCGTTGGTTATCAGGGATCATGGCTGTCTCAACAAATTTCCCCGTCGCTGTTTTGAATAGATATTTTTTTGTTCCATCGGAGCTGATTTCCGACCTGATCGGTGGCCAAATCCCCATATCAAAACCGGCAGCAAGCGAAATCCTTGATCGTTTCGAAAGATCGGTCATATCATCAATAGAAGTCGCGCAGCGTGCATATAGCCATCCTGCTATCTGTATGTGAGCATAACGGGGCAAACCGGCAATTTCCGAAATCTGCCGGAGTTCCTGCAGTGTCTTCCCGAATAATACTTCTTTCATGTTCACTGCAAAGATAGCAATTTGATCTCTCGGCACGTGCCTGGGAAATACGACTGAAATGGGTATTTCTTTTTCCTGTCGCGTAATTTGTGCATATCAGAAATTTTAATGAATTTTGAATCCCCCGGAAGATAACGATTCCGGATACCCATCAATTTGGAATTTACTGATCTTTTTGCCAGATTACCTGATGACCATGAAAAATCTTTCGAAAGTAGAACAGGCATTTTATGAGGAATCGGGATCTCCTCGGGTTACAACCCCTGTCAGCTATATTCTCGTGGATAATTTTCCCAAACTGGGATTGCTGTCTGCCCTAAGTTTCCTCGAATGGGCAGGAGATCAGCCCGATGGTGTTGTTTCATTGCCTGCAAGCAAAACTGCATCCCATTTTATCAGTCAAACCCACCGGCTCCTCGACAATTGGGACCTCCCCGAAGTAAAAACAGTGAGGGAACGTTATGGACTGGGAAACCGGAAAAAACCGGACCTCCGCGGACTACATTTCGTTCAGGCCGGGGAGTTTTACCCGATCAGTTCATCACAACATAACAGTTTATGGAATTTCACTGAAAAGCATTACATCAGGGCATTTGGTTTCGACCGTAGGAAAGCTCTTCTGATCAATTCCGATGAGATCGGGCTTGCCGAAGGAAAAAGCTACGATGAAATATTTCCCGGGTATAAAATTGACCTTTCGCTTCGCTTCCGGGAGGCAAAAAGTTATCTGGAAAAACTGCAGCAACAGTCGCTATTCAGGATCGACAACTGGTGCGATGAATATGAAGCCCGTATCCGTGAAAAAGGAGGGATTGGCTTTTTCCTGGGAGGAATTGGCCCCGACGGTCATATCGCGTTTAATACCCGGGGGGCCAACCATTATTCACCGACTCGGCTGACCGAAACAAATTTTGAAACACAGGCAGTTACCGCTTCCGATCTGGGTGGTATCGAGGTATCCCGGAACCGGCTTGTCATCACAATCGGGTTGGGAACACTGACTTTCAACGCACAAAACAAAGCGGTGGTTTATGCTGCCGGAGAAGCAATTGCCGATGTGATCCGTGATTCCGTCGAAAGCAAACCCGACAACCTCTTTCCGGCCACCGCCCTTCATAAACTCGAAAACAGCAGGTTTTACCTCACCCGGGGAGCTGCCATAAAACTTCACGACACCATCCGCGCTTATTATTTCGATACTCCCTGGAACCATCAGAAAACCGAAAAGGCCGTAATTGATCTTTGCAAAAAAGTAAACAAATTCGGCCACAAACTGGATTTAGAAGACCTGAAAAATGATGAATACTGCAGCCAGATACCGGGATTGAATGAAAAAACAGTCCAGTCGGTCATCGACTCAGTTACGGCCAAGATTGAGAAAGGGATGCTGCATGAGAAAAACCAGGTGTTTTATCATACCGGCCCGCACCACGATGATATCATGCTCGGTATCATGCCCGTTACTAACAGGCAAAGCAGGGATGGGAGCAACGAACTGCATTTTGCGGTGATGACTTCAGGGTTCAACGCCGTAACCAACCGGTTCATGCTCGACCTCTTGAAAGATACCCTCACCCTTATCGGAAAGGACCGGATTGAGATGATCAATTATCCCGATTTCTTCGAAAAAGGATATCAGTACAAATGGGATAAAGATGTATATCATTACCTCGACAACATTGCTGCCATGGATGAAGAAGGAAAACGGCGCGGGGTATGCCACAGGCTGGTCAGGGGTTTGGTGTCTATGCTGAAATTGAAAAACAGGCAGGAACTGGTATCTTTCATCATTCAGTCGATAAAGGTGCTGGAAAGCAGCTACGATGGTGCAAAAAATCCTCCCGAGATTCAACAAATGAAAGGAATGATCCGTGAGTTTGAGGAGGAGCTTGTCTGGGCTCATTACGGAATATCAGTAAAAAATGTCCATCACCTGAGGCTTGGTTTTTATACCGATGCTCATGGAGGGGGACCCAGCAAAGAAAGGGATGTTCTGCCCATTCTGGAGGATTTCAGGAAATACAAACCCACTGTCATCTCTCTTGCCCTGGATCCTGAAGGGAGCGGCCCCGACACACATTATAAAGTGCTGCAGGCGGTCGCATCTGCTGTTTCGGAATGGAAAAAGGAAGCAGACCTCTCAAACCTTCGGATCATCGGATACCGGAATGTCTGGTTCAGGTATCATCCTTCAGATGTCGACGTAATTGTTCCGGTTTCCATGAATTCCCTGGCAGTTTTGAGCAAGTCCTTTACCGACTGTTACCTGAGCCAGGTGAATGCTTCCTTTCCCAGTTACCAGCTGGATGGAAAATTCAGCGAACTCACCCAAAAGGTCTGGGTTGAACAACACAAGCAAATTCAGTTTCTCCTGGGGAAGAATTTCTTTTATGAAAACGATTCTCCTTTACTGAGAGCCACACACGGACTGATATACCTGCGTGAAATGAATACGGATCAGTTCCTGAAAGAAGCCTCCCTGCTCGGAAAATCGGTCGAGGGACTTTTTTGATAGCGGAATGCGGATTTTTGATTCCGGATTTATGAAAAACCGTATAGCTTGTATTCCGCAATCCGAAATCCGCAATCCGAAATCCGGATTTGGTAACTTTAAGATATTTAATCGAACTGAATAATATGAAGATTATCGGAGTTGACGTCGGGGGCACCAAAATCAGTGCAGGAATCGTAGTCCGGGAACAAATAACCAGGCAGACGGTGTTGCCAACACCATTCGACCGGCCTCAGCACGAAGTGGTGATGGCAGTCATTCAGGCCATCGAGGAAGTATATGATCCCGATGTGAATGGAATCGGAATCGGTGTACCGGGGCTGGTCGACCAGATTGAGCAAAGGGTCATTGATGTGGTCAACATTCCAAGCTGGGATTCGGTACCCCTGGCAGAAATGGTTTCGGAATACTTCAATAAGCCGGTTTATGTAAACAACGACGCCAACTGTTTTGCCATTGGAGAGAAATATTTCGGGAAAGGTAAACCCTTTGCAAACTTTGTTGGCTTGACACTCGGAACAGGTATGGGTGCCGGGATCATCATTAACAACCACCTTTATGCCGGCAGGTTATGCGGTGCAGGAGAGTTTGGAAACATATATTACCGTGACAAAAACATGGAATCATATGCCAGCGGCCTTTTTTTTAAGGAAAAGGGGATCGACGGCAAAACACTCTTTAAAAGGGCAGCCATTGGCGATCCCCTTGCCATCAAGGTTTTTGAAGACATGGGGAAACATATCGGAAGGGCAGTAGCCAATATTCTGTTTGCCCTTGCTCCTGAAGCCATTATCATGGGAGGTTCGGTGAGCAAAGCATATAAATTTTTCGGTGAATCGATGCACGAATTCCTCGAAGACAATTTTCCATACCGAAGGCTATATCAGCAATTAACCATCGAAATCTCTGAAAATGAGGATAGCGGAATACTTGGAGCTTCATCATTGGTACTGGAGGCGGTTCCCTGATCAGGGAAACACCTGTAGTGAAATTTGTCCTACCCGGTATACCCTTTCCTCTGTATTGCCTTCATTTTATAGCATAAATTGAACATATTACCTATTTATTCTAAAATTCAATTATTGTCTGGGGTTCCAAGCGGTTAATTCATCGTTTGATTAATCTTTAATTATTTGATACACAGGGATTCACTTTCATTTCATACCGGATTGGAGTTTCATGTGAATTGAAAATTCATCCGGTGTGACAATAATCATCATCAGAATTTCATTACAGATTTTATATTTGTTAAAATTACTTAATTCTTCTGAAGGAGGAAGTCTTTTTCCAGCCTTTATGCCGGGACGTGAAAACGTGATAGCTAAGGAATTAAAATTTATGTACTAATTAAAAACTATCTCTATGAAAAAAGTCGTTGTTTTGTTTTTATGCTTTTTTCTCATGGGAATTTTCGTGGTGGAAGCACAAATGAGGACAATCACAGGCAAAGTGGTTTCTTCGGAAGACAATTCACCCATTCCCGGAGCATCGGTTGCCGTGAAAGGAACCACCATTGGAACGGTGACCGACCTGAACGGCAACTATTCTCTGCAGGTACCTCAAATGACTCGTTCGCTCGTGTTCAGTTTCGTTGGTTTCAGAACCCAGGAAGCAAACATTGAGGACAAAACTGTTGTGGATGTTGTTTTGCCTATCGACATCTTTTCGGTGGAGGAAGTCGTTGTTGTGGGTTACGGTGTTCAAAAGAAGAAGGATGTCACCAGTTCCATTTCACAGGTAAAAGGGTCAGATATTGCGGAAAAGGCGACACCCAGCTTTGTGCAACAGCTTGCTGGCCGGGCTTCGGGTGTTCAGATTACCCAGAGTTCCGGAGACCTCGGGACTCCGCCGAATATCAGGATCCGGGGGGTAAACACGATATCATCGGGGTCGCAGCCTCTTTTTGTTGTGAACGGTGTTCCGGTTACATCCGGGAATATCGGGGGATCCTATACAAACAACAACCCCCTGTCTGACATCAATCCTACCGACATTGAATCCATTGAAATCCTGAAAGACGGGGCAGCCACTGCCATTTACGGTTCCAGAGCATCGAACGGTGTTATCCTCGTAACGACTAAAAAAGGACGTGCCCAGGCAACAAAATTTACCTATGAAACCTGGGGAGCATTTTCAAAAGCTTCGAAACTGTATGATTTGTTGAATGCGCAGGAGTTTGTGACCATTGCAAACGAAAAATTCAAAAATTCAGGGTCATCGACCGTACCGGCTGTGATGGACCCAAAAGGAACCGATACCAACTGGAATGATTATGTATTCAGAACGGGATTTCAGCACAGTCATTCACTTTCGGCTGCAGGTGGAACCGATGAAACCCAGTTTTACATCTCAGGAGGTTACACATCACAGGAAGGAATTGTGATCAATAACAATTTCACACGGTATACATTCAACGGGAGTATTGAACAAAAATTACTGAAATGGCTGAAAGGTGGGTTTTCGCTCAACAGTTCCTATCAGAAAAATACTGGTCCTATCAAAGGAACCAATTCTATTTCCGATAACATGTATGCTGTCACACGTATGCTTCCCAACGTGGCAGTTTACGATCCCACACATCCTACCGGTTACAACATTGATGTTCAAAGTCCGAAAAGCCTTGGGCGGGGGTCAAACACCATCCCGATCGACCTGACGGTACCGAATATAGTCTGGGTACTCAAAAACAACACACAGTTAAATGAATCATACCGGATGATGCCAACAGCTTATGCCGAGATTCTCCCGTTAGACGGTTTGTCGCTGAAAACTCTGGTTGGAGCCGACATTTCACTGCTCGATAATATCTATGCCTGGTTGCCCGACACCGGTGACGGTGCCAGTTACAACGGATTGATCAGCGAAACCAATTACACCCGCAAACGCTGGACTTTCCAGAACATTGCATCTTATTTGAAAACTATCGGAGAGGTTCACAACATTGATCTGACCGCGGTAGCTGAATGGTCGAAATATTCAAACCGCAATGTCAATGCCGGGGCTCGCGATATGTCAAGTTCATTCTTTATGCCGTATATCATCTCAAGCACATACAACACCCAGTCTTCGGGCGGCGACTATACTTACAACGGAATTGCTTCTTATATCTTCCGTGCAAACTATAATTACAACAGCACTTACTATATAGGTGGATCCATTCGCCGTGACGGGCTCTCAAGACTTCCCAAAAACAACCGATGGGGTACTTTTTACGGTGGGTCGTTTGCCGTGCGGTTGTCTCAGATGGAATGGTGGGAAAGCATTAAAAACATCGTGAGCGACTTCAGGCTGAGAGGAAGTTACGCCCAGGTCGGGAATGATGAAATCGGAAATTTCACTTACCTCGACACATTTACAGCCCAGTTGTACGGTTCACAGACCGGGATTTCATATTATCAGACGGGAAATGCATCTCTAAAATGGGAGAAACAAACCATCTATGACCTGGGCTTTGATATGACATTGTTCAACAGGATCAGTTTAAATGCAGCATATTGGTCGAAGAACAATTCAGATATTGTGCTTGATTCACCTACTCCACCATCCCTGGGAATTCCCTGGAATGTGATCAGCATGAACGTGGGTGCTGTCAAGAACCACGGACTGGAAGTCGAACTTGAAGGAATGGTTGTGAATAAGAAGGATTTCAGTTACAGAACAGCGCTGAACTTTTCGACCCAGTATAACAAGGTTACCGAGCTGCTGAGCGATATGACCTATGAACACTACATCATCAGGAAAGGAGAATCGATGCGCTCTCTATATGGCTACCAGTACGAAGGAGTCAACATGAAAAACGGATATCCCCTGTACAAAAAGGCCGACGGCACCATTATCCAGGGAAATCCGAACGACAGCAAGTATTACGTTTACAATCCCGATAACCCGGCTACTCTCGGAGCCGTCAGCAGTTTGAGTGCCAGCGATAAAGTAGTGCTTGGAAATACCATTCCGAAATGGTTCGGAGGATTTGACAACACCTTAAAATATAAAAATTTCGACCTGAATATCTTCTTCCGGTTTTCGGGTGGAAACAAGATTGCCAATGTGACCCGCCGCGATGGGATGAACATGTATTTCCAGAACAACTCCACCGAGATACTGGATCGCTGGCAAAGTGTCGACAAACCCGGGAATGGCAAAGTACCGATTATCATTTACAACAAAGGTTCTTTCCTGAACCTGGAGGCCGACGGATCATCACGTTGGATGGAAGACGGTGATTTCCTCAAATTACAGAATATTTCCCTCGGATATACCCTGCCTAAAGAGCTTGTCAGCAAACTGACTTTCAGCAATGTCAGGATTTATGCCCAGGCACAGAACCTTTTCACCCTGACCGGTTACACGGGATTGGATCCTGAAGTCTATACCCAGACCCTGGGTGTCGACTGGAACGGGAATCCACAGCAAATGAGCTTCACTTTCGGACTTAGTCTTGTTTTTTAACATTTAAATGAATTGAAATATGAAAAACAGAAAATATTTGGCAGCCGGATTTTTAACTCTGGCGTTGTCATTTACAATGATATCCTGCAATGAGGAAGTTTTGGACTTATTGCCGGCGAATTCTGTTGCCTATACCGATGCTTTCAGTACCCCGAAATTGTGTGAACTTTCAATGGTAGGATGCTATGATGCTGCTCAAAGCGGATACTACCCCGGCAACAACCAGCGCAGGGGCTATCCTTTTGGGGCAGCTTCCATTGAACAGGGCGACATGAGGGGTGAAGACATGCTCAATGTCCAGGCATTCTTTGCCGTAACATACGGGAGCACTTACGGTTCCTCCTCCCCAAACGGACAGGCCATGTGGGAATGTACTTACCAGATGATCAACAAAATCAACATCTGTATCGAAGGTTTTAAACTTGCAGCAACAAAAGGCGTACTCACAAATGAACAAGCCCTCCAGTATGAAGGGGAAGCACGTTTTCTCAGGGCGCTCGGCTTTCATGAACTTCTGATCCATTTCGCATATCCTTATGCCCATAGCGCGGGAGCAACACACATGGGGGTACCCGTCAGCATCAAACCAATCAACTCAATTGAAACTGTTGAGGAAGCAAAATCTGCCGGTAGGGCGACTGTTGCACAGACCTATCAGCAGATCATCCAGGACCTCGATTTTGCCGAAGCAAACCTTCCGGCAACCAGGACAGGTGGTCTGAAAATCTCAAGAGCTACCAAAGGCGCTGCCATCGGGCTTAAAACAAGAATATACCAGCACATGGGCCAATGGGACAAAGTGATTACGGAAGCAAAAAAAATTGTGGACGATTCCTTTAAAAGCCCGATTGGTTCATACGCCCTGACAGCAGAACCAAGCGGCCCTTTCACAAACAACAGCGGGAATAGCGAATCGATGTTTTCCATTGAGAATTCGGAACTGGACAACACCACGGTAAACGGTTCCCTTTCTCAGTTTTACACGAAGGTCCGTTCGCTGGTTAGCCTGAGCCCGATTATGTTCAATGCCGATTTCTGGCTTGCATCTGATAAAAGAAGGTCCCAGCTTGTGGTTTATAGCAACGCATATTCACCGAGGCATCTCTACTGGGTGGATAAGTATAAAACCTACGAAAAAATGGCCGACTGGGCACCGATTCTCCGTTACGCGGAAGTGCTGCTGAATTATGCCGAAGCAGAAGTCAGGGTAAACGGTGTGACCAGCAAGGCGGTGAACCTTCTCAACCAGGTCAGGAACCGCGCTGTAACAACAGCAGCCGACCAGTTCACCCTTGCCAGTTTTACAACTCCCCAAAGCCTGATGAATGCAATTTTCAATGAAAGGCGTATTGAGTTTGTCGGCGAAGGCAGAAGATGGGCTGATATCCACAGGTTGGCCAAAGACCCTGTTTATTTTGTGAAGGCACACAACGGAGGACCTGGTGTCCCTGCCAAAGTCAATACGGGAAATGTCGCAGCCACTTCGTGGAACGCCGCATCCGGGGTGGTTCCTGCTAGCATTATTACCATTGTTTCTTATGGTTACGATGACAGGAGGTTCTTATTCCCGATCCCCGACTCTGAGACGAACACCAATCCAAAACTGAAAGAACAGCAAAATCCGGGCTGGTAAAAATATCCTGTATTAATAAAAATAGAGGCTGTCTCAAAAGGGCAGCCTCTTATTATTCTTCTTTTTCCCAGATCAGCTTCTTCCCGAAACCCAGCCGGTTATCTGTCATTTTCATATAAGAGATTTCTATCAGCCATAGCGAGGTATCCATCAGTGCGGCAAACGGAAACCTTTTCAGATATGCAAGCCTGACCGTCAGTTGTTCTTTTTCTACAGGACGTCGCATCACCCCCCTGAACTGAAGCCCCTGCACCTTGCCCACCACACTGGTCTCAAGGACAATTCCTCCTGCTACCTCAGGATTTTTTTCAGCATCTCCAACATGTTTCGTTGCATCTCCGGATGTGAAAACCAGCCAGTTTTTTTCCGGCATATATGTATAAAAACAATGGGCACACCAGGGGATTCCTTCCAAAGCAGTGGCAAGTGTCAGAACATGGTGCCTGCGTATAAAATCAGTAATATGTTTTTCAGGAAGCGGCATCTCAAATATTTTTAAAACTCCGAAATTAATGGTAAGTTTGAACAAACCAAAACCGAAGGGGATGATCACGGCTAAAATAAAATATACAGGTGACTTAAGAACCGAATGTACGCACATTCAGTCGGGTGACAAAGTGATTACCGATGCTCCTGTGGACAACAGAGGGAGAGGGGAAGCCTTTTCACCGACCGATTTGCTCGCAACTTCCCTTGGAAGCTGCATCATGACCATCATGGGAATCAAAGCGCGGGACAATGGGATCATTCTGGACGGCACGGAGGTCGAAATCACGAAAATCATGGCATCCGATCCCCGCCGTGTGGCAGAAGTGGTAGTCGAATTTTATTTTCCCCCCCGCGGTTATTCAACGGAAGAAAAACAACTGATTGAATCAGTTGCCGGAACCAGTCCGGTTCCCCTGAGCCTTCATCCTGAACTCAAACAAACCATCCGGTTTCATTGGCCTTTAGAATAACCGGCTCTGGATCACAATCCTGGATACCGGATTATTTCTTAATCAGTTTTGCCTTATAAACCCGGTTTCTGGTAATAGCTTTCAGGGTATAGATTCCTGGGTTCAACCAGGGTAAGGAAAGGAAGTTTCCTTCCACTTTGACTTTCTGCAAAAGTCGCCCCGAAAGATCGAAGATTTCAGCTTCTGCAGGAATTGAGCCATTCCCAGTAACTATCCGCCAATTTCCATCCGAAGGATTCGGAAAAACGAGGATATCCGAAACGGAATAGTTTTCCGGTGTCACACTGGATATCTTTTGAACCTTTCTGATGAGCCACAAATCGGGGTCAATGACAATTTCAGCCACTGTAAAAGGAATATCAAATTCAAATACCTGGTGATTGAAACGATGGCCAAGCCGGAGATCCATCGAGTCTTTTCTGCCGTAACTGAAAGCCCTGACCGGTACATCCATTTCAAAAAACGATACAGAGGGATGAGAAGTTGACTGTGATAAAACAATTTGTAGCCTGTTCTCAGCTATATTCCTGAAAATAGCAGAATAGACAGGGAATCCCTCCCCGTAGCACCAGTTATTAAAGAAATTGCCAAATGATTTTCCGGAAGCCGACTCGAGGTGCCCGATCCAGTCTTGCGGTTTTACAAATCTGTATTTCAGCCGGCTGTCTGAGAAATAGTTCTTCATCGCCGTGAAAAATAGAGAATCACCTGTCAGCCAGCGAAGCATTCGAAGCAGATATCCACCTTTTGAATAGGACAACCTTCCACTGAAGATGCGGTTTATATCGGTTGTATCTTCCGCAAATACCGAACCTCCGGGCTGAATCATTATATAATCCAGTTCGTTTTTCAGCCACGATCTGAATTCATTCGTTCTGAGTTTTTCAAATGCCAGTCCTTCCGCGAATGTGGCGAATCCTTCGTTAAGCCAGATATCATGCCATGACGATAGGGTGAGGCAATTCCCAAACCATGAATGTGAAAGCTCATGTGCAATCAATTTAAAACCGAAATTCGTCATGAAACTCATAGTCTGGTGTTCCATCCCTCCGCCCCATCCAAACTGTGCATGGCCGTATTTTTCATCTGCAAAGGGATAAAGCCCGAAACAACTATTAAAAAGCTTCATGATGTCAAGGGTTACAGGAATTTGTAACCGGGCACTCTCAAGGTTTTCAGGATAGACATAATTTACAACCGGAATAGTTTTCCCGTTTTCAAGAATCAGAGTATCGGTAAAAACCACATAGTTAGTGACAGCTACTCCGATCAGGTAAGTTGCAATCGGATAGCGGTGTTTCCAGTGCATGGTCCTTTTATTGTCAACGACTGTATCTGAAACCAGGACACCGTTTGCAGCAGTCCGGTATTCAGCCGGAGTGGTTACGATGATATCGGTCGAATCGATTTTGTCGGAAAGGCTCAGCTTACAGGGCCACCATTCAGAAGCACCGTATGGCTCCGACAAAGTCCAGAGGATGGGTACCTGATTATGAAAGGAAGATGTAAATGATTCCATTCCGGTATCAGCAGGCACACCATGATAAAATACTGTAACGGAATCGACAGATTCTACTGATATTTTTTTAGGGAATTGAATAACCAGTAAGTTCCCGCCATGTGAAAAATCTGCTTTGCCGGTACCATAAAGCACAGAATCTACGAAAAGATGGCCGGTTAGATCAAAGACAATCCGGTCGGTTTCGGTTGCCCTGACCTTGAACCGGGATGTGATTTTACCGGAAATAAAACGGACAGCAGGGTCGAGAAACCACTCCAGTTTTTGATAAATCAGATCAGTTTCTGCAGATGAAGCCGGTTCAGCAAAAAAGGCTGGATTGAATTTTCCGAAACGGCCAGGCAGCATCTCCCTGGACGGAAACCGCATAACCTGTCCTTTAGCGAATAATGATAGGAGCAGGTATAATAAAAATAGAACCTGACTTTTCGGAAATCTGGACATTTTCATGATAAAAAAAGCGCCAGAACGGCGCCTTATCTTATTTTTTTAGCTCCTGCCAGACCAGGGCACTGGCACCTACAATGGCAGCATCGCCCGGTTTTAGCTGGCTGGGAAGAACTTTAATCTTATTCTTGAAGATCGGAAGCAAATGTTTTTCCAGGCTTTCGATCGTAGGTTTGAAAATAAGGTCGCCTGCTGCTGTAGGCCCTCCGAACAGGAAGATGGCTTCGGGACTGAGATGGTGGACCGTATCGGCCAGCCCCTGTCCCAGGTAAGCCCCCGTTTTTTCAAAAACCATATTTGCAATCCGGTCTCCGGCAACGGCAGCTTCATAGATCATCTTCGAATCAAGTTCATTGAACGTCTTGTTAGCGAGAAGGCTTTCGGTAGCGTTGTATTGTACCATCAATTCAAAGGCAGTCCGTTTCATCCCGGGTGCAGAGCAATATGCTTCCAAATGGCCCAGGGAACCGCAACCGCAAAGCCGTCCTCCGGGGATCAGGGTTGTATGGCCGCATTCACCTGCAAAACCGTCGTGCCCGTAAACCAGGTCGCCGTTTACCACCACCCCGCTGCCGACACCGGTACCAAGGGTGTACATGACGAAGTTCTTCATTTCACGTGCCCCTCCATATATCATTTCCCCGATGGCCGCCGCATTGGCATCGTTTGTAAGAGCCAGGGCAGGTAATTCCGGAAAATGGAACCGCATCAGTTTCACGAAATGCAAAACTCCTTTAAAAGAAAGATTGGGTGCATACTCAATCGTTCCATTGTAATAATTACCGTTGGGTGCCCCGATCCCGATTCCCAGCACTTCAAGGTTTTCGTTCAGCAACCTTGCTGACGAAATCTGGGTTTTGATTGCAGAAGCCAGATCTTCGATAAATCTTTCAAAATCTCCGTGTGTGGCCGTGTGAATATTGTCCTTGATCATGACGTTTCCCTCAGGGTCAACCACGCCGATAGCCGTGTTGGTTCCTCCGACATCTACTCCTATTGCGACTTTCTTGGTAATAGCCATTGCATTCTTAATTATTATACATGAAACATTATAAAGTTTTTCGCCTGATTGCGTATCCCTTCAAAGCAAAGAAGGTAATATAAATATAGCAAATAACCGAAACCAGCAGGGCCACACGAGCAGTTGCTGCATCAGTAGCCCAGCCCATCAGCAACGGTACGATGGCGCCACCACAAATGAGTGTATTGATAATCCCAGACGCAAGAGGCATCTCAGAAGGATCAAGGTCGTTCACACCCAGTGAGAAAATGTTGGGGAACATGATGGAGTTGAAAAATCCGATGGAAAGGAGACACCACATTCCAATCCCTGCCGGTAATATCATGGCGGCCAATACCAGCAAAATATTCACCGTCCCGAAAATCCCGAGAGCTACATTGGCTTTTCCTTTTCCCAGCAGCATCAGGAGGAAGTTGAGTATTGCAATCCCGAGAAAAATAAATCCGTTCGAAATTCTTGATTGGAATACAAAATGTCCGTCCTGGATGTTTGCCGAGGTGATGAACCATCCCACAAAAAAGGCAAATACCATTACCACCGCCGAGTAAATGTATTTTTTATTCGACGGGAGCGTTCCCAGCAAAATGGAACCAAAAAACCGGCCGATCATGGCTCCGCCCCAGTATATAGCAGAAAGCCTGATGGCTTCATCGGCAAAGCGTCCGCTCTCTTTCAGATAAGGGGCAATTTGCGAGGCAGTTCCTACCTCAGCCCCGACATAACAAAAAATACCCACGGCTCCCAGCCAAACCTGTGGTTTTCTGAATACCGAGGTGGAGGAAATGGTTGTATCACCCTTTATTTCTGGAAGTTTAATAAAAACAATTGCAATTGCAATGAGAAGTACGATTGATCCGATGACAACAAAAGGCATCTGAACGAATTTCGCTGCATCGGCCGGAGTGGCTCCCTTGTTGATAGCAAGGACAGCAGGTGCCAAAACCAGGACTCCGGCGAGAAAAGGAGCAATGGTTGTTGCCACACTGTTCAAAGCCTGGACCAGGTTCAATCTCGCAGGTGCTGTTTCCTGGGGCCCCAGGATGGCCACATAAGGATTGGCTGCGGTCTGCAAAAAAACCACACCGGTCGCCATCACAAATACGGCAAGCAAAAATAAAGCGTACGAATGTGCCGAAACAGCAGGAAAAAACATATAGCTCCCGACTGAAACCAGTGCGAGCCCGGTGATCACCCCGTTCTTATAACCGATCTTCTTAATGATGTAACCACACAGGAAACTGAATACTGCATATGCAATGAAAAAAGCAAAATTCACCAGTTGCGCAGCAAAATTCGAAAGATCAAAGGCCAGCTGGACCTGATCTTTCATGGCAATGTTGAAATTGGTGATGAACCCGAAAATAAAAAAGATGGATGCCATAAACGACATTCCCAGTTGCAGGTTGTTGTTCTTCTTTTCCATTATTTGATTTATTATGAATTGTTTTGCAATGAATGCTCTTTCACCGGTCAACAAATTTAAAAATAAAAGTATTGTCAGCAATTGTAAACCGGTTATCAGTGATTTTTTTATTTTCACCAGGGAAAATCTTGGATGCCCAGGAGATAAGAAAGATCATGGTTGTTGAAGACTTGTGTTTTGCAAAATTGAAGAAGGTTGAGGTAGCTAATCAAATGTGAATAAGAAGTTTTACGACGAAAACAGACTCAATATAAAAAATACAAGGAATGAAGGTAGTTGTCTTTTATATGCTAATATTTTTCGTCTTTTTTTCGGGTTGCTCAAAAACAAAAGTGATAAAAACCGAAAAGGGGATGATGATTGAATTGCCGGATGGGAAAATGGGGAAACAGGGGAAACACGGAAAAAAATTGGCGATTGATGTGATTTCCCCGGAGATAATTAAAATTGCCATTTCAACCATTGATTCGGGTTTGAATGCCCCCAGTCTGGTTGTAACTGAAAATTCCGGGTTAAATGTATCTTTTTTGGTGGTTGAAAAACCTGGCCGGGCTGAACTATCAACCGACAGCTTGCTGGTTACGACAGAACTCCCTTCGGGAAAGATCAGTTTTCACGACCGGAGAAACCGGCTTTTGTTGTCGGCAACCAGAAGCGAAATCCTTCCTTTTGAAGACGAAACCGTGGGAAAACAAACCCATGTTGTGCAGCATTTTAACTGGCAGCCGGGAGAGGCGCTTTACGGAGTGGGGCAACACCGGCACGGACAACTTAACCTGCGGGGGTTGAAAATAGAATTGGTGCAAGAGAATATCGAAGTAGCCGTTCCGTTTTTGCTGTCGACCAACGGGTACGGGCTGTTGTGGGACAATTATTCCCGGACAGTATTTAACGACTCTGCTGACAGTTCTTATTTTTGGTCTGATATCGGCGATAAAATTCAGTATTATTTCATAAAAGGGAAAAACTTCGATGAACTGGTTGCCCGCAACCGTGAACTGACCGGCGAAGCCCCGATGTACCCGCGATGGGCATTGGGGTACATGCAAAGCCGCAACCGTTACCGTTCCGAAACCGAACTGATGGGCGTGGTGAAGAAGCAACGCGAACTGAAAATCCCGATCGACGTGATAATTCTTGATTATTACCACTGGGGAAATCACGGGTTTGGCTCGTTCGTGTTCGATGAAAAGGATTTTCCGAATCCGGAACAAATGATAAAAACCCTGCACGAAAAATACAGCTGCAAATTGCTGGTTTCGGCCTGGCCTTCGTTTACACCCAAAACAAAAAACTGGGAATTGATGAACGAGAAAGGGTATTTGCTCGATGTGATGGCTTCTTTCAATTCGCAGGTATACGATGCTTACAACCCGGCTGCCGGAAAATTGTATTACGACTTGTTGAAAGTAGCCTACCTGGTAAAAGGGGTCGATGGCTGGTGGTTCGATGCTACCGAACCCGAAAACAGAAACGCGTTGTATAAAAGCAGGTGTTACCTCGGAGATGCTGCCCGATACCTGAATGTCTATTCGTATTTCGACATGAAAAACGTTTACGAAAATCAGCTGAAGGACATTGATAAACGGATATTTATACTGACCCGTTCGGGCTTCATCGGACAGCAGAAATTCGGAACCACCGTTTGGTCAGGCGACATTGAAACCAATTTTGCCGAGTTGAAAAAACAAATTCCTGCCGGTTTGAATTTTTGCATGTCAGGAATACCTTACTGGACGACCGACATAGGCGGTTACAAAGGCGGCAACCCTGCTGACCCTGCCTACCAAGAAGTGTTTACCCGCTGGTTTCAGTATGGCGCTTTTTGTCCGGTTTTCCGCGCCCATGGGAGGCGTTATCCCAGCGACCGCACCGGCCCCAACGAAATGTGGTCGTTTGGCGCCGAAAAGCAAAAGATACTGACCGACTATATCAATTTGCGCTACCGCTTGCTGCCCTACATTTATTCGCTTTCGGAACAGGTAGCTGCCGACGGGTTTACCATTATGCGCGGTCTGCCGTTCGATTTTGCGAACGACCCCAAAGTTTACAACATTACTGATCAGTTTATGTTCGGAAAAGATTTTTTGGTATGCCCGGTAACCGAAGCGGGCGCTACCAGCCGTTTGGTTTATCTTCCAAAAGGATGTCGCTGGTTCGATTTCCGCACAGGAAAAGAGTTCGAAGGTGGACAGGAAATTACAGCAAACGCTCCGATTGAAACCATGCCTCTATTTGTTAAAGCTGGTTCCATTATACCAATGGGCCCGGTTGTTCAGTACAGTACCGAAAAACCGGCTGACCCGATTGAATTGCGGGTATATCCGGGCGCTGATGCCACTTTTACCCTTTATGAAGATGAAAACGACAATTTTAACTACCGGAACGGGCAGTACCAGAAAATTACATTCAGGTACAACGATTCGGAAAAAACGCTGACGATTTCCCGGCCCGAAGGCACCTTCCCCGGTAGCCTTAACCGGCGGACATTCCATGTTATGAAAGTCGGAGAAGGAAACGGAATGAAGCCGCAAATAGTTGATTACTCGGGGGAAGAAACGGTTGTTAAACTATAAATTTTGGAGATAAACAAATGAACAAAAAATATTTAATCTGGATTTCGATTGTATCCCTTGGTTTTAATGAGCTTTCGGCTCAGCAGAAGGCTCCTTACCAAAATCCGGCGCTTTCAGCTGAAAAAAGGGCCGATGATTTAATCCGGCGCATGACCCTGGAAGAGAAAGCTTTTCAGTTACAAAGCCAGATGAAATTTATGCACGAGTACAAAGACCGCGATTTCAGGGTTGGAAACGTACGTAATATCGGCCATTTTATGCACAAAGACGCCAAAGCGCCGGTGTCGGCCAGTGCTTGCGCCGAAGCCATCAATGCCGATACCCGGAAATCGGTTGAGGCCAGCCGCTGGGGGATTCCCGTGCTTCAGCATGGTGAGGCTCTGCACGGCGCCCAGTGGGGAAATGCCACTTGTTTTCCGCAAAGTATCGGCATGGCTGCTTCTTTCGACGATGAGTTTTATTTTCAGGTCGGACAGGTGGTCGCCAAAGAATTACGGGCGGTGGGAGTACGTCAGGTTTTGGCGCCGGTGGTCAATATTTCGCGTGACCCGCGTTGGGGCCGTACCGAAGAAAGTTATGGCGAAGATGTTTTCCTTTGCTCGCGTATGGGTGTAGCCTACACCAAAGCGTTGGAGCAGGGAGGAGTCATTGCCACGCCCAAGCATTTTGTGGATAATTACAGCGACGGGGGGCACGACTCTTATGCTTCGAACAATTCGTGGCGGGTGCTCCGGGAAACTTTTCTCGAACCATTCCGCGCCTGTTTTGTCGAAGGTGGTGCGCGTTCTGTTATGGCGGCCTACAACTCCATTGACGGGGTCCCGTGCCACAATAACAGTTTTTTGTTGAGCGATATTCTGCGCGGCGAGTGGGGCTTTAAAGGGTTCGTGGTTTCCGACTACAGCGGAGTAAATGGCGTTTATAAAGCACATAAATTAGCTGAAAGTTATTCCGATGCACAGGCGCTATGTTTAGGGGCAGGGCTGGACGTAGATTTGCCCAATGGTTATCCCGATTTGGTAGGATTAGTCAAAAGCGGACGAATATCAGAGAAACAAATCGACCAGTCGTTGCGCAGGGTCCTTATCTGTAAATTCGATCTGGGCTTGTTCGACCAGCCTTTTGTCGATGCCGCAAAAGCCGATGAAATTGTCCGCTGCCCGGAACATAAACAGCTGGCATTGGAAGCGGCCCGTAAGGTGATGACCTTATTGAAAAATAAAGACAGGGTACTTCCTTTATCAGATTCCAAAATTAAACGTGTGGGTTTGTTTGGCCCTGCCGCCAATGTGCTCAGCCTTGGCGACTATTCCGGCCCATACGGAGGGTGGAAAGGCGATGATGCGCCTACTCCTTACCAGGCAATTACTGAACGGCTGAAAGAGAAAGCTGAAGTTGTATTACATCAGCTAGGAACAGACGCGGTATCCCTGGCAAAAACCTGCGATGTGGTTATTTTCTTTGGATCTATCCGTGAAGGCGAGGGTCAAGACCGTAGCTTGCTGGCTTTACCGTCGAGGCCGGTGAGGGCTGCCAAAAGCCTCGATAATGCTATGATAGTGGAAGATACCGAAGCTCCAGTCATCAACCTCGACCAGGAAAGGATGATTAACGACTTGGCCGCCAGCGGCACAAAAACAGTGGTGGTGCTGCAAAATGGTTCCACTGTCGATGTACGCGCTTGGATCGACAGTGTAGATGCCCTGCTCGAAGCCTGGTACCCGGGAGAACAGGGCGCCATTGCCATTGCCGAAACACTGTTCGGGGAAAACAACCCGGGAGGCCGCCTGCCCTTTTCATGGGCACGCCATGCCGGGCAATTGCCAATTTATTATGACATCAGACCATCGGGCCGCGGCTACCTTTATAACGACGACGATGGAAAACCGATGTTTCCTTTCGGATTTGGGTTGAGCTATACTACTTTTGAATATTCCAACCTGGTTTTGCCTTCCAAAGTGAATAAAGAGGGGACTGCCGAGATCAGGTTTACCTTGAAGAATACCGGAAAAGTAAAAGGCGATGAAGTAGTGCAACTTTACCTGCACGACGAATTGGCAACAGTAGTCCGTCCGCTCAGGGAATTAAAAACTTTTAAAAGGGTGGCGCTCGAACCCGGCGAAAGCAGGGAAGTTGTGCTGACACTCCCGTACCGGAGTTTTGGCTTCTGGAACCGAGAACTAAAATTTGGCGTGGAACCCGGCAAATTCAAAGTCTTCATTGGGAGGAACGCGGCTGATACACAGTTGGAAGGAAGCCTCAATGTTTTATAGGATATAAAATAAATATGATGGGGAGAAATAAATATCTGTATTTGATGGTTGTTTTTCTGTGCGACTATTTATTTGCACGGGAGCTACGGAAACTTATTCTCCGCCTGCAGTCATCAAAAAATCATCCTGTAGAGAATTTATTTTGTAAATGATTACAACCGGACAAGAAACCAAAACATATTCATGGCAAGTTTTCCGGAGAATAAGATTAGAGGGGAAGAATCCGATGCCAATATTTTAGAAGTTTATCAGCAGCAAAAAGTGGAGAGCAAAGGGGGGCCAATGAATTTGAAATTAAAAAAAGAATAAAATGGCACGATTATTTAAAATGCTCAAACAATCCGTTCTTCTGGGATTGATTTTTACCTGC
>CAYNBE010000012.1:0-33519 GCA_964395045.1 uncultured Prolixibacteraceae bacterium
ATTTCGTTGAGATGTAGATTGAAAAGTAAAAGTTCTTACGAAAATTGTAGAGATTAACATTGAAAATTTATACGAATGAAATGATCATAGACAACACGAAAAGAATCAGTTGGATCAGGAAAGGATTTTATTTGGGTGCAGCAATTTTTGCACTGTTGTCGCTGACTTTTTTCCTCCTTCACCACGACATCGCAGGCTTTATCTTTGCTGCTGCCATAATTGTCTGGTTCTTTATCTTTCAGTCGGTCGATTTCCGTTTTGTTCATTTTGAAACGGGCAATTCCAGAATCATCGTGAGGTATGCCCAGGCTGTCAGATTTGGCAGCAAAGAACATAAAATCATCGAGTTTCCGGAAAGAACCCTGCAGGACTTCCGGTTTGAGAAATCGGTAATGGGATTGGTTTATGATCTGGTCCTGGTAGTAAAAACCAAAAGGGGAAGCGCGGAATACCCTCCGGTCAGCCTTGCAGCAGTTAACAAAACCGACCGCAATCATATCGAAGAATATTTAAGGACGCTTTTAAACAGATAGAATTCCAGTACGGATGTCAGACAATTCTTTGCTTTACCGGGTGGCGTTGTCGATCATACCGGGTATCGGGAGTATCCTGGCGAGAAACCTGGTTGCTTATGTGGGCAGTGTGGAAGGGATTTTCCGGGAACCGGTTTCACGACTGACCAGGATTCCGGGAATAGGAGAGGTCAATGCTCACCGGATCAGGGAGAAAGAAATCCTTACCCGGGCAGAAGCGGAAATCCGGTTCATCGAAACAAACGGGATCAGAGTATTTTTTTATCTCGATGACGACTATCCACAGAGATTCAGAAATTGCCCTGACGCACCGGTTTTGTTTTACATGAAAGGGAAAGCGAACCTCGATCCGGAGAAAGCAGTCAGCATTGTCGGAACCCGAAATGCGACTGATTACGGGCGGCAGGTCTGTGAAGAGCTGATCAGGGACCTTTCGGTAAAAGGATACAATATTCTGATCATTAGTGGACTTGCTTACGGGATTGACATCCATGCCCACAAGTCATCGCTGAAATACCATTTACCGACAGTGGGGATTCTCGGGCATGGCCTGGACAGGCTCTATCCGTCGGCGCACTTACGAATTGCCAGAACCATGCTTGAAACCGGAGGCCTGATAACCGATTTTCCCAGCAACACAAAGATCGATCCGGCCAATTTTATCAGGCGGAACAGGCTCATTGCAGGTCTGAGCGATGTAACGGTTGTCATTGAGTCGGGTGAAAAAGGAGGTGCCCTGATCACTGCTGAGATAGCGGCTTCATACGACAGGGATGTATGTGCCTTCCCGGGCAGATCGACCGATGGTTACTCCAAAGGATGCAATAACCTGATCAAAAAGAATGTGGCAGCTCTGATTGAAAATTCGGCTGACCTTGAAAATATTATGGGATGGGAAATTTCGTCGGGCAAGAACCAGCCGCGCCAGCAGCAACTGTTCGTGGAACTGACCGATGAAGAAAAAAAGGTGATTGATTTGATGAAAGGGGAAGACAAAGTATTTATCGACACCCTTTGCAGAAATGCTGGGTTGCCTGCATCCAAAATGTCGGCTCTTTTACTGGGTCTCGAATTCAAAGGGATTCTGGATGCATTGCCCGGCAATCTGTACAGGTTGAAGTAACCTGGCGGAGCCTGCCCAGCTATCTGCTAATTGTATCAATAGTACCTTCAAATTCCAGGATTCGCCTATCCTTGATGGCATAGGTGGTTAACGTGTACTTTCCCTGAATGTTTTGATAATTCAATCGCTTATCTTTGCAGGATGAACAAGACGTTTGAAGAGCTGAAGGTGGCGGCGTCGATAAGGAAGGCCCTCGATGAAATCGGGTTCTCAGAACCAACCCCTGTGCAATGCATGGCTATTCCGGTCATTTCATCAGGAGCCAATATGGTGGGGATTGCCCAGACGGGAACCGGCAAAACAGCGGCCTATCTTTTACCGCTGCTTACCAGACTTTCAAAGCCGGAAGGGAACGATCCCCGTTGTATTGTGCTGGTTCCCACAAGGGAGCTTGCAGTTCAGGCAGGAGAGGATACCGCAGAACTGACCGTCTACTCCAACCTTCGTCATGCTGCGGTGTTCGGCGGCATCGGAATCACCAAACATGCTGAACTGCTCTCCGGAGGTGTTGACATTCTAATATCAACCCCAGGCCGGTTATGGGATTTATATCAGGCAAATGCTGTTTCTTTCAGGAAGGTCAGGGTCCTGGTGATTGATGAGGCCGACCGGATGCTCGACATGGGATTCATGCCCCAGTTGAAGCAATTGTTCGAGGTGATCCCATCCAAAAGGCAAAACCTGCTTTTCAGTGCCACTTTTTCAGACAAAGTGGAGGAAATGGCGAAGGAGTTTCTCGACCATTATGAAAAGATCGAAGTGGCGCCTTCGGCGACTCCGGTTGAACAGGTCAGACAATATGTTTACAAAGTTCCGAACTTCCGGACCAAATTAAATCTCGTACGGCACCTGCTTGAAGATGAAACTGCATACACACGGGTGGTTTTGTTTGTAAAGACCAAAGAAACGGCAGACCAGGTTTACAATGTCATCAAAAGAAAGACGGAAGGGGAAAAGAGGATTTTACATTCAAACAAGGGACAGACTTCAAGACTGAATGCTATCAATGCTTTCAGAAATGGGGAGATCAGGATTCTGATCACAACCGACATTTCTGCCCGGGGTATGGATGCCAGCCTGGTAAGCCACGTCATCAATTTTGATATTCCTCTACGGTATGAAGATTACATTCACCGAATTGGCCGTACAGCCCGTGCAGGAAACAAAGGTACAGCCATTACGCTGGTCGCTCCTGATGAAGTTTGGCACCTTCGGAAGATCGAAAAGATGATCAGAATGAACATTCCTGAAAAAGAAATTCCAGAAAAGGTCGAAATCATTGAAACTGAATTTGAAGAACGGCAAAAACAGAAACGGGAGATAGACCGGCAGCGTAAGATTGACGATCCTTCCTTCAAGGGGGCATTTCACGAGAAAAAGAGAAGGCCGGGAGCCGGAGGAAAGCAGAAAAACAGCCGCAACAAATCCGGAAAATCAAAAAATGACCGATCTGGAAGCCGTTGAAGAGTTCAGGTGCCCAAACATTCACAGGACCACATTAGGGTCAACCAGGAAGGGCTCTCACACAATCGGTGATTTCTATTTTTTTCCTGTGTAAATCGTTATAAAGGACCGGATTTATCTTTCTGATCCTGAGCCATCGCAAACTTCCGATGGTTTTCAGCATGAGAACAAACCATGAGAAGGCAAATTTCCCTGCAAAAGGAAGGGAGAGAAAAAGAATTAAAAGGGTCCAGCCCCCAATAAAAACCGAAGTAATCGCTGTTTCGGCAATGTAAAACATCGGAAACACCACCAGGCCTGCAGCAAACGAAAAAGTGCTTCTGAAAACCGCCTGTTTCACCTTTTTCCGGATAGTCCGGTCGAGAAGCAGAAACGGGAGGATGTTGAAGAAAAATCCGAAAACAAAAAGAGGAGATGTCAGTACCAGCCCTGAAGTCATCAGGACAATTCTGCCCGGTCGTTCTTCCTTGCTGTCAACTAGCCAGCTTCTCAAACCCAGCGCTTTTAGATGATGGACAAGGTTCAATGCTTTTAAGGAAAGTGAAGCAGCCAGTTCTGGGTTGTCTTTTGCAAGCCTGTTTAGTTTCCCGGCTATCAGGCGGCTGTTTTGTAAACGGGATAACTGTGATTTATAGCTTTGCTGAACAGGATTGATTTCACGCCAGCATAACTCTGTGATCGCTTCAAATCCGTCGTAAAAACGATCTTCTTCAAAGTTAACAACAAGTGAACTGATTGCTGATTCAAGGTCGTTCCGGAGGGAATTCACGGCAAGCTGCTGATTCTGAAGGTATTGGTCCAGGTAATTGAATACAGGAACAGGTTTTCCGAAGGCAATTTCCATTCTTCGGCCAAAATGATGGTACTGATCATAATAAATGCCTACCGGGACAATCTGGATATCGAGCGAAAATCCGCTTTGTTCCTCAGCAAGGAATACAATCCTGGGCACCGCCTTTTTATGTGGTAGCATTTTTCGCCTTCCCGAGTGGGCCGCTTCCGGAAACAGGCCAAGGGCATTGTTGTTCTGCAAAATCCGGACACACAGGTCAAATGTTTTTGCATTCTCTGAAAGGTTCTCTTTGCCGTCACGAATCCGGTACACCGGGATCATTTTCAGAAAATGAAGGAGATGATTTGCAAACGAAGACCTGAAAATATCTGCCCTGGCGAGCCAAACTGTTTGATGGGGGACTGTACATACCAGAGCAAGTGCATCGCTCAGTGCATTCTGGTGATTGGGTGCATATACCACAGGTTTGCCAGACGGAATATTTTCCAGCCCTTGCACCCTAAATTGCCTGTGAAAGATCCATTTGGCAAAAATCACATATTGCTTCAGCAACCAGTATCCGAACGACCACTTTTCAAGCTTTTTACCCATCAGAACAGGTTAAGGAATACAAAACGATTATTGAGTGGCGAATCGCCGAATCACTTTCCCGGCCTATCAGCATCTTTCATCAGGCAACACCTTCTCAATCGATAAGCAGTCTTTTCATCTTAAAATAAATATCGGTATTTTCCATAATACCTGTGAATTGTTCTGCTCCGGGACCAAAAGCGAAAACAGGTACCATAACTGCGGTATGGTCTGTATTAATATAACCGCACTCTACCAAACCTGTGGAGAGGTTTCCACCTGTCACAGCAACACCACCAGTTTCATGATCGGCGGTGACGATGATGAGGGTTTTTCCATCGGACGCAGCAAATTCCAGTGCTTTTCCGATTGCACGATCGAAATCAAGCAACTCTTCCACCAAGTAAGGGGTTTGGTTTCCATGACCTCCCCAGTCGATCTGAGACCCTTCCACCATGAGAAAGAATCCTTTTTTGTTTTTCCGCAGTATATTGATTGCAGTGGTGGTAGCCATGGGAAGCATATCTCCCCTCACCGAATACTGATCATTGTGTTCCTGGGCAGTGAGGCCTGCCAGTTTACCCCGGGTAACCTGCTTGATCTCATCCATGTTTCTCAGTACGAGATACCCTTTCTTCTTCAGTTCATCAACTAAATTCCTGCCATCTTCTCTTTGTGTGAAGTGTTTATATCCTCCCCCGATAAAAACGTCAATATCGGTATTCAAAAAATCGGACGCAATAGATTCATAATTGCGCCTTGCCCCCTGGTGGGCGATAAATGCAGCAGGGGTTGCATGGGTGATGGCAGATGTTGAGACAAGTCCGGTCGAAAGCCCCTTCTCTTCAGCTTGTTCAAGAATTGTTTTAACCGGTTTGTGATCCATATCGACAGCAATGGCACCATTGTATGTCCGTACACCGGTAGAAATGGCAGTTCCCCCGGCAGCTGAATCGGTGATGTATTTGTCGGCCGATTGGGTTTTAATAAATCCGGTATATCGGAAATTTTCAAGAAAAAGATGTCCGCCGTTGGCTGTCATTCCTGCAAAAACCTGCGAAACTCCCATTCCGTCGCCGATCATGAGGATGATATTCTCCGGTTTTCTTGATTTGAACTTCCCGTCATAATGCTTCACCTGATGAAATGATTTTGGCTGGTAAACCAGGATGGCTTTTTCAGGTTTCTTTTCCTTGTAAGTTTCCTGTGCCTTTACCTGAACGGCCCCCAACAAACCCAAACATAAAATCCCGGGTAAAAAGTATTTTGTCATTTCTTTCTGGATATAAATCTGTAAAAATAGACAGATTTCACCAGAATTACCCGTCAGGGATGAAAAAGCCACATTTTTGAAGACTGTATTAAATTCATTCACACCTTTGCCCCTGACATCCGGGATTATTTTGTAAACGGAACAAGCCGGAGTCTCCCCCGGCTTGCCAATAGCAGTACGAATTGATTGATTACTTCAACGGTTTGAAGACAACTTCAACCCGGTCGGTCTTTTTGAAAAATTTGCCTGCAAATTTTTTCATGTCTTTTACAGTCAGCTTTTTCAGGATATCTTCGTAGTTTTCGGGAAGATCAAAATTTACGCCATAGCGGTAAAAGTTGGTCAGTGTCCCCATCCAGTAACCGTTGTTTGGTTTTGCCTGTTCCCTGTCTTTAAGAAGATTTTTGACCACTTTATCAAGGTCTTCGGCTGTCGGACCATTTTTCACCAGCTTATCAATTTCCCTGAAAACAATCGATTTCAGCCTGTCGGCTTTTTCGGGGTCGGTATCAAAATTAACCTGGAGAATCTTTTCACTTTCTGGGAATTTTTCACTTTGCGCAACTACACCCACACTGTAGGTTCCACCTTCCTTTTCCCTGATCTCTTCCGTGTATCTCAATTTTAGAACATCCCTGACCACAGAGAGTTTCAGATTGCTTTCAGGCGACCATTCGGCGTCTTTGCCCATAACCACCATCACATTTGCCTTCTCGGTCTGAAGGGGTATAAATATTTCGCGTGAAGTCTTTCCTTTCGGCAATTCAATCTGATGGTTTTTCCAGGTTTCGGTGCGTGGCTGATCGGTCAGGGAACCAATATATTTTTCGACAAGTGGTTTAACAACATTTTCTTCGAGGTTACCGACGATGAAAAAAGTAAAATCGCCCGCATCCGAAAACCGGTCAAGGTAAATCTGTTTCATCTGTTCAAGCGATATTTTTTTGAAAAACTCAGGTGATATAAGGATGGTCCTGGGATGGTGATTGGAAAGGATCAACTGGAGGGAGTCGCTCATCACCTTCTGGGGATTTTTGTTCATATTGGCAATCATGGCCACATACCTGCTTTTGAGAGCTTCGTAAGCTTCCTGGTCGAATCTTGGTTCTTCAAACTTCAGGTAAAGCAGCTGCAACAGGGTTTCAAAATCGCGGGGCGATGAAGATCCTGAAAATACTTCGGTAAGCTCGCCAAGGTTAGGATTCAGGTTCACATTTTTTCCGCTTAGCATTTTCTTCAATGTGGTGGCATCGAAATTACCTGTTCCGAAGTTGCCTGTAAAGTCAGAGAGCATCATCGCTGATGGAAGCATTTCGATATCACAGAGAGAATTCCCACCCGGACTGATTCCCTGGAACAAAACATTGTCTTTCTGAAAATCGGCAAACCGGTATATAACGGTGGCATTGTTGGCCAAGGTCCATTTCACGGCATTGAGCAAAGGCATTTGTTCGGTTTTGACAATGGGCGATCCTTTCAGTTCCTTTTCAATCAGTGAAGTGGCCACGACCGCATCTTCATAAGGCGAAATATCCGATTCATCAACTTCCTTCAGAATTGCAAGTGCTTCTGCTTCACCCAGTAAAGTGACATCTTTCCCTTCAGGCCCCATCACAGTGATCACCCTGTTTTCGGGAACAATCCATTGTTTTGCTTTTGCCGACAGGTCGGCGGCCGAAATAGTAGGCAACAGTTGCTGGGTGGCATTCCACTGAAAATCGATTGATTCGAGTGGCTCATTTTCAAGAAAATGGTCGGTGATCGCATCTAAATACTGGTCGTTCTTGATCTTGTCTTTCTGTTTCCACATGTTTTCGGTCTGCGTCAGCATGTTGCTCTTTGCCCGTTCGAGTTCTGTTTCAGTAATACCATACAGGTAAACCCGCCGGGCTTCGGTATAGATAGCCCGTAATCCTTCTGCCATCCTGCCTGGATGAGCATTAACCGAGATTCCCATCATGTTGTATCCCCTTACAAAATTCCTGAACCCGATGTTTCCCGATATAAAAGGAGGCTGGCCTTTCTGTAAAAGTTCAGAAATCCGGTCTGACATGATCTGGTTAAACAGGTTCCTGATCATCTGGTCGCGGTAATATCCGAGGTTTTTTTCCTCAGGTACAGTACCTTTGTGTTTGATGATAATGTTTACCCCGAAAGTGGTCGATTCGGGATCGGTGGCCAAAGCAAACAAAGTTTCACTATGCCCGGGGACTTCGAAAAACGGCCTTTCAGGAGGATTTCTTTCGGCAGGGATGGAACTGAAAAGGGCTTTTATTTTTCCTTCAATCATATCCACATCCACATCTCCCACCACCGCTATTGCCTGCAGATCGGTCCTGTACCATTCCTTGTAAAACCGGCGGAGTGTTTCCGGATCAAAGGTTTTGATAACATTAAGGTCACCGATAATATCCCGTTCAGCATATTTTGATCCCTTGAAAATAGCAGGATAAAGTTTCTTCTGCATCCTGAAAGCCGCATTGCGGCGGGTACGCCACTCTTCGGTAATGACACCTCTTTCATTTTCAATCTCCTCATCGGTGAGAAGTAAAGAATCGGACCAGTCGTGTAAAACGAGCAGACAGGTATCGATCAAACCCTCATTTGTCGACGGCACATCGCTCAGATTATAAACTGTTTCACTCTGCGCTGTATAGGCATTAATATTCCGGCCAAAAGCCACACCATACCGCTGAAGAGTGTTGATGATCCCTTTCCCCGGGAAATTCTTTGTTCCATTGAAAGCCATGTGTTCAAGAAAATGGGCCAGGCCGTTCTGATTATCTTCTTCCAGAATGGCACCCACGTTTTGAATAATATAAAAACTGGCCCTTTCCTTAGGTTCTTTATTGTGGCGAATATAATAGGTCAGTCCGTTTTCCAGTTTCCCGATCCGGATATCAGGATCAACCGGGACCGGTGGAATTCCCTGCTGTGCAAAAACTGTCGTGCTCGAGGCAAACAAAGTAGCACATGCCACAAACAATTTTGAAAAAATCCTTGATTTTATCATCATTATTCAAATTTGTGTGAAATGGTCTTGTATTATTTGTTTTTAGTACCATAAAGGAAGTTAAAATTACAGCAATGTTGAATTTTTTGGAATATTTTTTTAATCGGTCAGACATCAGAAATTCAATTAAAAAAAAGCTCCGCCCTAATTGACAAGATGGTAAGCACCAGGAGCAACTCTGAAATGGTCTTGAACAGCAAAGGTTCGTGCTACATCATTACATTAACTTCCATTTCTTATATATTTGTGTTCTTCAATTATAAGGATAAAATATGCCAGCAAAGAGTATTGAAGAGATTAACCGTAAGATAAAAGCGGGTAAAGCGGTGGTCCTGACAGCGGAGGAAGTTTCGGAGCTTGGGCGCACGATACCTCCCGGTGAACTTGTACACAAAGTGGATGTGGTGACCACCGCCACGTTCGGAGCCATGTGTTCGTCGGGAGCTGTGATCAACTTCGGGCATAGTGATCCACCCATCCGGATGGAAAAAATCCGGATCAACGGGGTCCCTTGTTATGAAGGGCTTGCAGCAGTGGATGCCTATATCGGGGCAACTGCCTGTGATCCCGACCTGCCTGAATACGGTGGGGCACATGTGATCCAGGACCTGATCGAAGGGAAAACCCTTGAGTTGGAAGCCTGGGGAAAGGGAACCGACTGCTATCCGAGGAAACACATCAGGACGAAGATATCGAAAGACTCGGTGAACGAGATTTTCCTTTTCAATCCCCGGAATGCATATCAGAATTACAACGTGGCCGTGAACACCACCAAACGACTGATTCACACTTACATGGGCACTCTGCTTCCCGGAATGCGGAATGCCACCTATTCCACATCAGGCGAACTGAGTCCTTTGCTGAACGACCCGGAGATGCGTACCATCGGAATTGGAACACGGATTTTTCTTGGTGGGGCCGAAGGATTTGTTGTGTGGCCCGGTACCCAGTTCAATACTTCTAAACCGGTCAATCCCTTCGGTATCCCGGTCAGCAATGCCCGTACCATTGCAGTGATCGGAAACCTGAAAGAAATGACATCAGATTTTATCCGCGCAGCCTATATCGACAAATACGGCACAACCCTGTTTGTGGGACTGGGAATTCCGATCCCGGTAGTGGATGAAGAAATGGCAAGGTTCGTATCGATCCGGAATGACCAAATTGAAACATCGGTGCTAGACTACGGTTCGCCGGGAATGCCCAAACTGGGACAGGTCACTTACGCCGAACTCCGTTCGGGTTTTATCACCCTCGGGGAACACAAAATCAGGACTGCACCTGTTGCCAGTCTCTCCAAGGCGAGAAATATTGCCCTGATTCTCAAAGAAATGATTCAGAAAGGTCAGTTTGAAATTACAGAACCTGTAAAAGCCTTTCCCGGGAAAGCGTCACTGAAATCACTCACCGTTACAGAAATGGAGGATAAATCATGATAAAGAAGCGTTTTATTCTGAATTTTCCACCCGAGAGCGGTGACAAGCCGCTGACATACCATCTGGTAAAGGATTTCGATATCCGCATCAACATCCTGAAAGCAGAGGTTTATCCGGGGAAAAGGGGTAGCCTGCTGCTCGAAATGGAAGGAACCAGAGCGCATATTGAAGCAGGTTTGAAATATCTTGCAGGTTATCAGGTCCAGGTGGAACCTCTGGAGAAAAGAGTCCTGTTTCAGGACGGGAAGTGCATCGATTGCGGGAACTGCGTGGCTGTATGCTTCCCCGGTGCACTGACAATGGTTGCCCCCGAATGGAAACTGAAATTCGACAAAAGCCAGTGTGTCGTTTGCGGATTGTGTGTACCTGCCTGTCCGCTCCACCTGTTTGATATTAATTTCTAACCATCTCCAGCAAATTTGATAGGAAAAAATTTTACAATCTGCTTAATTCTTCCTGTATGAAACCGACCGCTGCAATCGTTTTCTTGATCATAGCCGCCCGCGTTTTGGGAAACCAGCCATCTCTGGGAATACCTCCTGACATGATTCAGGGGACAGAACCATCGCACATTCCCGACCGGATCATGCTGACCATTCCCGGAGATCCTGCTACAAGCCGGGCCGTTTCCTGGAGAACTCTCTTCAGCGATACCATCAGCATTGGTGAAATTGCGCCTTGCAGCGCCTCACCTAAGTTTGATGAACAGGTGGTAAGGGTGACCGGTACCCACAGCCCATGGCAGGAAGATGACCAGTCGGCCATGTCTCATAAAGTGATCTTCTCTGACCTGAAATCCTCTTCAAAATATATGTACAGGGTCGGAAACGGCAAAGAATGGAGCGAATGGTTTCAATTCGAAACAGCTTCAGACAAACCCGAACCATTTTCATTTCTCTATTTTGGAGATGTTCAGAATGATATCAAATCTTTGGGATCACGCGTTCTGAGGCAGGCATATTCTCATTTTCCCGATTCCAGGTTCATGATTTTTGCCGGCGACCTGGTCAGCAGGAGCCAGGAAGATTACTGGAGTGAATTTTTCGATGCCGGCGACTGGATTTTCGGGATGTTGCCGGCTATTCCCACCCCTGGGAACCATGAATACAACAAACCGCTCAACGAACCTATGATATTTTCGAAACATTGGAAACAGATTTTCAACATGCCAGCAAATTCTCCCGGAGAAAAATACCAGGACAGAATGTATTATTTCGATTATCAGGGCGTCAGATTTATTTCTTTTGACTCTCCCGGATTCGGGGAATTTAATGCTGACACCGCACTGCTCCTGAACTGGCTCGAAGAAACTCTAAAGGGAAACCCGAACCGATGGACAATATTTTTTACGCACTATCCCATTTTTTCTTGTTCACAGGGGAGAAACAACGAGCGGTACAGGAATGCCCTTCAGCCGCTCCTTGAAAAGTACAGCGTCGATCTTGTACTTGCAGGGCATGACCATACCTATTGCCGGGGTTTCAATAAAGAAGGTGTCATGACAAAAGGGAAAAACCTGCCCCTGTATGTCGTCTCCATGGCAGGGCCGAAAATGTACGGGTTAAATACCTCTTTCTGGGCCGACCGGGTGGCATCAATGATCCAGCTGTACCAGTGCATTTCAATTTCCGGAAATAAACTGGTATTTCAATCCTTTACCGTAACCGGCGATTTGTACGACCAGTTTGTGATAAAGAAAAACCGTCAGGGAAGGAACCATTTCAGGGAAGGGAAACCAGTCAAAAATATTGAACAAAAGATTGAAATTCCGCAGGACTTTACCGGCAGGTACAATGATGAAGATTATAGGAAATTCAGGGATAAATTTGGCCGGAATCCCTGAAATCCTTTAAAAAATATTCTATTATTAAGGCTGCAACATCCCGCGCGCATCAGGGCCTGAAACGAAAACCAAAAAGAAAAACCCAAATTTCTATTAAACCAATAAATGAAACATTATGAAAAGAATAAAACTAACAGCGACCTTAATCCTGACGGTCATGATTGCCCTCACCGTTTCGGCACAGCTTGGAAATTTGAAGTCGATGGCAAAGAAGATTTCAGGCGAGGCAGAAAAGAGTATTAAACAATCAAAAACTGAAAATAGCGGGAATACCCAGCAGGGACAGCAGGCTGAGCCAGCCGGCGAAAAAAAAGCATCCGAAAATTTCATCAACAATGTGACGGGGCATGAAATTGTCAAACAGGAAGAGAAGCCGTCGATAATCTTCTCCAAAACCCCCTTTGATCCGCTGCAACCACCGGCTGAGCCAGTGACAAGTTTCAATGCCGGCGATCATATTTACGCTGTTGCATACTTTGAGAAAACCATACAGGAATTATTCAATGCCCAGCCCACCGATAAGTTGTTCATCGAAACATTCATGTATGAAATCAAGCCACCGCTTTACAGTTATCAGCAACCATCAGAGCAACAGCTCACTTTTGTAAATGTAAGAGTATCGGGAAGCCTTTTGCAAAACAAATACCTGGTGTTGGATATTGCACCTGATCCCGATAAAACAACGGCATATTCCAATCCGGAAATGGTCTTCAAGGAATTCGGAAAAAAATACGATGGCCCCGTTAATTTTTGTGAAAGCCTGTCCAAATTACAAGCAGGAAAGAATAAGTTAAACATTGTTGTTAAGTGCAATTACGAGGATGCAGCGAAAGGCATATTCACCATGGAGGGAAGTGACTTTGGCGTATATAAGGTGCTTTCTGAAAAACTGAACATAGCAGCCCAGTCAGCCGGAGCGAAAAATGCTACTTTGCCCAAGGCACTGAAGAAAGATTCGGTCCTTGAAGGGCAGATGCTGGCAGCCATAAAAAAATCGAACGACTGGACTTCCGGACGTTTTGATGCCACAGAAATCCTCCGGCTTGTGATTATCGATGAAGATTGGACCATCAGGAGGCATGAACTGACCGGGGCCATCCTTCACCGTTATATCAGGGCAGCCATTGCTGTGAAAACAAAAGACGGAAATTGTGCCTATTACAACCTGGTCACATTCCAGGAAGATTATGTCGGGGGCAAATTCCAGCCGCTCAAATATGACGGGGCCGGCGACAAGGTGATGATGAGCTGTGATAATGTGAATAAATAGAGTTACAGGGAAACTGCCCTGGCAAAGCGAATCTGAACAGTTACAGTGGGTCAGCAGGGGTGTTTGACCTTCTTAAAATCCGGCGAAAATTCCATGCCAGTGATTGTGGCCGGAAAATGAGTTATTTTTGTCCATATGGAATACCAACCACGAATATACCGGCAGCAATTTAATCCTGATCGCTTTGCATCATTCACCCTGCAATACCTTGAAACCGATCTTTGGGTTGGCGTGGACCATGATTCTTTCCATAAAGAGATTGCTGAACTTGCGAGAAACGAAGTAGTGTTTCTCCGTAAGAAGCTCGACAGATATATCAGGAATCACCCTGAATTTAAAACATCACTGAAGCCGGTAAAACTGAAAGACGAAGCACCTGAAGAGGTAAAAGTGATGTCGCTGGCTGGTTTACGGACGAACACAGGCCCGATGTCATCTGTTGCCGGCATGTTTGCCCTCACTGTTGGTGAAAAAATCAGGCACAGTTTCCATATCCGGGAACTGGTGATTGAAAACGGGGGCGACTTTTATCTGTTTCTGAAAGAAGATTTGTTGATCAATATCTATGCCGGGAATTCTCCTTTGTCAGAGAAAATCGGCGTCGTTGTTCCGGCATCTGAAACTCCCTGCGGCCTCTGCACTTCATCGGGGACAGTTGGTCCCTCGGTTAGTTTTGGATCAGCCGACGCCGTGATGGTAGCATGTTATTCACCAACGGTTGCCGATGCCTGGGCAACGGCTCTGGCAAACAGAGTAAAATCTCCAGCAGATATCAATACAGTATTAAAATATTCGGAACAATTTTCCGAAATCCTCTCTCTGGTAATTATTTGCCAGGATAAAACCGGAATCCGCGGTAAATTTGAAGTTCGTTTCATTGATATCTCTGCATAACGACGAAAATGATGACAAAAAGTGACATTCGCACTGAGCTGACCAAAAGGGTGCTGGTACTTGACGGAGCGATGGGTTCCCTGATCCAGGAATTTAAACTGACAGAATCTGATTTCCGTGGGGTTCTCTTTGCCGGTCATACCTGTGACCTGAAAGGGAATAACGACATTCTCTCCCTGACGCAACCTGCGATAATCAGCAATATCCACAGGCAATATCTGGAAGCTGGGGCCGACATCCTCTCCACCAATACATTCAACGCCACATCGGTTTCGCAGGCCGATTACCAAACAGAGGCCTGGGTTTATTCCATGAACAAAGCATCGGCGGAGCTGGCGCATACATTAGCCGATGAATATACGGCTTCCAATCCAGGGAAACCCCGGTATGTGGCAGGTGCCATCGGACCAACGAACAAAGCCCTTTCACTTTCACCGGATGTGAACAATCCCGGATACAGGGCACTCACATTCGATGACATGAAAAATGCATACCGGGAACAGGTGGAAGGGTTGCTCGATGGTGGGTGTGATATTTTGCTCATTGAAACTGTTTTTGACACCCTGAATGCAAAAGCAGCCCTGTTTGCGATCCAAGAGGCGATGGAGGTGAGGTCAGCCGACATACCCCTGATGGTTTCAGGGACTATAACCGATGCAAGCGGCAGAACACTCTCAGGGCAAACCGTAGAAGCTTTTATCCATTCGTTCTCCCATATCAGCCTGTTATCCATCGGTTTGAACTGTTCGCTTGGGGCAACTGAACTGAAGCCTTATCTGAAGGAAATGGCACAGAAAGCACCTCTTTTTGTCAGTGCACATCCAAATGCAGGGCTTCCTAACCAGTTCGGAGCTTACGACGAGACACCCGAAGTGATGACCCGGACGATCAGCGATTATCTCAGGAACGGATTTGTCAACATCATTGGAGGTTGTTGCGGTACCACTCCCGCCCATATCAGGGAGTTTGCCAAAGCAGCCGGGAGTGCAAAACCACGGCTTGTTCCCGTACCCGATCACTTCACCCGTTTTACAGGCCTTGAACCGGTCGTCATTTCTCCCGAAAACAACTTCCTGAATATCGGGGAACGTTGCAATGTTGCCGGAAGCAGGAAATTTGCACGACTGATCAGGGAAGGGAAGTACGACGAAGCTCTGAATATTGCCCGCGAACAGGTTGAAAACGGGGCCCAGGTACTCGACATTAACATGGATGATGCCATGCTCGATGCGAAGAAAGAAATGTCAACCTTTCTCAACCTGATGATGGCAGAACCCGAAATTGCCAGGCTGCCGGTAATGATCGATTCGTCGAAATGGGAGGTTCTTGAAGCAGGGCTGAAATGTGTGCAGGGCAAATCCATTGTCAACTCAATCAGCCTGAAAGAGGGAGAAGCTGTTTTCCTGAGCCAGGCGAAAAAAATAAAAAAATATGGGGCATCGGTGATGGTGATGGCCTTTGATGAAAACGGACAGGCCGACACACTTGAAAGGAGAAAGGAAATCTGCCGGAGAGCATATTACCTCCTCACTGGCCAGGCCGGCTTTGCACCCGAAGACATCATTTTCGATCCGAATGTACTCACCATTGGTACCGGAATGGAAGAACACAACCATTACGCTGTCGATTTCATCGAAACAGTCAGGTGGATCAAGCAAAATCTACCGCATGCAAAGACCAGCGGAGGGATCAGCAATGTTTCATTTTCTTTCAGGGGGAATGACCCGGTACGCGAAGCCATCCATTCCGTGTTTCTGTTCCATGCCATCAGGGCCGGACTGGATATGGGAATTGTCAATCCCGGGATGCTCCGGATTTACGATGACATTGAGCCTGAATTGCTCGAGAGAATAGAGGATCTTGTCCTGGACAGGCGCCCCGATGCCACAGAAAGGCTACTCGAATATGCCGAAAAACTCAGGCCTGAAGAAAAAAAGGAAGGGAAAAAGGAAGACTGGCGGACCCGGCCCCTTGAGAAAAGACTGGAATATGCTTTGGTAAAAGGAATTACCGATTTCCTGGAAGAAGACCTTTCTGAAGCGATTCAAAAATACCGGCCAGCACTCAGTATTATTGAAGGTCCCCTGATGGATGGAATGAATAAAATAGGGGAACTATTTGGATCGGGGAAAATGTTCCTTCCTCAGGTTATCAAGTCGGCCAGGGTGATGAAAAAGGCTGTCAACTGGCTTTTGCCGTTCATGGATGCCGACAGGGATAAATACCCTGCAACCGGAAAACGAAAAAAAATCCTGCTTGCAACCGTAAAGGGTGATGTGCACGACATCGGGAAAAACATCGTCGGTGTGGTCCTTGGTTGCAATAATTACGACGTGACCGATCTTGGGGTGATGGTTCCCACCAACAAAATCCTGGATACAGCCCTGAAAGAAGAAGCCGATTTGATCGGTCTGAGCGGGCTTATCACCCCTTCGCTCGAAATCATGACTGAAGTGGCCCGGGAAATGGAAACCCGGAAGATGAACCTTCCTCTCCTGATAGGGGGTGCAACTACCTCCAAAATACATACTGCAGTCAAGATTGCACCGGAATATAGCAATCCTGTTGTGTATGTTAAGGATGCTTCCCTGTCAGTGCAGGTAGCAGGAAACCTTCTATCGGGAAATCCTGATTTTATCCGGTCGGTGAAGAAAGAGTATGCTGAAATCAGGGAATTCCAGGGTAAAAGAAAACCTAAGGAATACCTGTCACTTGCCGACGCCCGTGCTAATAAAGAGTCGATTGACTGGCAAAACAGCCCCGTTTACAGGCCCAACCTTACCGGACTGAAGTTTTTCAGGGATTTTCCGCTCGAAATCCTGCGCAAATACATTGACTGGACCTTCTTTTTTCTGACCTGGGAACTGAAAGGTAGCTTTCCCGGTATTCTCAACGATCAGGAACAAGGTGAAGCTGCACGGAAATTGTTCGCCGAAGCCAACGAAATGCTCGACGAAATCATCAGAAAGAAGATGCTGAAGGCAAACGGAGTGATTGGAATCTGGCCTGCCGGTTCGGATGGGGATGATATCATCCTTTACACCGATGAAAACAGGAACAGGGAATACGGAAGGTTTCACCACCTTCGTCAGCAGGAAAAGAAAAAAGAAGGGGTTGCGAATTTGTGCCTTTCTGATTTTGTTGCACCAAAGGAATCGGGAAGGAAAGATTATTGCGGGGGATTTGCTGTGACTGCGGGAATTGGCATTGAACGCTGGAAGGAATTGTACGCCGGTGAACAGAACGATTTTAACATCATCATGCTCGAAGCTTTAGCTGACCGGTTGAGTGAGGCTTTTGCCGAATACCTGCACGAAAGGGTACGAAAGGAGTACTGGGGATATGCACCTGATGAGAACCTGGGAATCGATGAACTGCTGAAAGTAAAATACCAGGGCATCAGGCCTGCCCCGGGGTACCCGGCCTGCCCCGAACATTCTGAGAAAGGGAACCTGTTCAAAATTCTGAAAGCTGAAGAAGCAGAAATCATCCTGACAGAGCATTTTGCCATGGTACCCAATGCTTCGGTTTGCGGAGAATATTTTGCACATCCTGCAGCGCGTTATTTTGGTATTGAAAAAGTGGGACGCGACCAGATAGAAGATTATGCACGCCGTAGGGGAGTCACCTCCGAATTCATCGAAAAATTCCTCCCTGCAAACCTGAATTACAAATAGGTAAATTGTAATTTTACATCAATGTGAACTACAAATGTTTCAAAGAGAACCCGATGAAATGGGCATGTTTAGCGAAACACCAACCGGAATGATTAACTCTTACATGCGAATTACATGTGTTTCCACTCATTATACCAAATGAACTTGAAAATTTTAAACACATGAAAATGAAAAACAAATTCCTCCCTATTGCTCTGGGTATCCTTATACTTGCGATAATTTTACTGGTGATCGGGAAAAAAGCGGGTTGGTTTGGAGCCGATATTACAGTGAAGGTATTGGTCAAACCGGTCGAAACAAAAACCATTACCGAACTGATCACCGCAAACGGAAAGATTCAGCCCAAAACGGAAGTAAAAATCAGTCCGGATGTTTCGGGAGAAATCATCGGGTTGTTTGTGGAAGAAGGGAATCAGGTAAAGGAGGGAGACCCTCTGGTAGTGATTAAACCTGACATCTATATCTCGGCACTGAGCAGGGCGGAAGCTGCCCTTCATTCAAACCTTGCAAGGCTGGAGCAGGCTCGTGCACAGTTAATTGAAAGAGAACTTGCCTTTAAAAGGGCCGAGCAGTTATTCAAGTCTCAGACCATTCCGGTTGCTGAATATGAAACAGCTGAGGCAGGTTATAAAGTTGCCCAGGCTGAAGTGAGAGCCGCTGAATTTTCTGTAAAAAGTGCCGAGGCATCGGTAGCCGAAGCAAAAGAACAGTTAACCAAAACCAGGATTTTCGCCCCTATTCCGGGAACGATCTCCCGCCTTGATGTAGAAAAAGGGGAGCGGGTTGTAGGGACCAATATGTATGCTGGCACCGAAATGATGGTCATTGCCGATCTCGACAAAATGGAGGTAAAGGTCGATGTCAATGAAAACGATATTGTAAAAGTCAGTCTTGGCGATACAGCTCTCGTGGAAGTCGACGCCTACATGAACCGGAAGTTTAAGGGCATCGTCACCGAAATCGCAAATTCAGCCAGGGTTACCGGCACAACCACTGACCAGGTAACCAATTTTGAAGTCAAGATTTTCCTTCTTCAGGATTCCTATTCCGACCTGATCGATTCGGCCAAATCGGTCTTTCCTTTCAGGCCGGGAATGTCGGCCACCGTCGATATACAGACAATGACCCGGAAAAACGTGATTTCCGTTCCCGTTCAGGCTGTCACAACCCGACTTAAAAACGATACAACCCTTCAGAAGCCAAAGGAAATTGAGTCCGAAGGAACTTTAGCAAGGGATGAAAAGGATGAAGTGGTTTTCCGAATCAGGGATGGAAGGGCATTTAAAACGATCGTTAAAACCGGTATCCAGGACAACAACAATATCGAAATCAAAGAAGGATTGACAGTAGGCGACAAAATCGTGACCGGACCTTACAATGCTGTAAGCAAAACCCTCAAAGACAGCATGCTGGTTAAAATCGTCACAGAAAAAGAGCTCTATAAAACCAATGATAAAAAATAATTGTACGCTGTCTGGGTCGATTATATCTGGGGCAGCAACCTGAGGTGTTGAAGAGGAATAAATGGTGAAAGACATCGAAGGCTATGGATCCCGGAACGAGAAGAGCCGGTTTGATTTTATACCGGGTGACAATCACGCTCTCCAACAAACTTCAGAAAAATAAGAAGCTGCACAATAACCGGGAATCAGGAACAGAAAATAAAAAAGCCGCATGTCAGCGGCTTTTTTGTGTTTACTTTTTCCAAACAATATCAGGCGTGGTTATTGGAACCCAAAACATTTACAATCTTGTGCTTGTATAGCTCTTTCAGGGCATCCCTTGCCGGACCAAGGTATTTCCTTGGATCGAATTCACTAGGCTTTTCCGCAAAAACTTTCCTGATGGCGGCAGTCATGGCTAATCTCCCGTCCGAATCAATATTGATTTTACAGACTGAAGAAGCTGCGGCTTTCCTGAGTTGCCATTCAGGAATTCCAACCGCGTCTTTCAAGGCTCCTCCGTAGGAGTTGATAATTTTTACCAGGTCAGCAGGGACCGATGAAGCTCCGTGCAGGACAATCGGGAAACCGGGCATCCGGCGTTCGATTTCTTCAAGAATATCAAAACGGAGTGGAGGCGGGATCAGGATACCCTCTTCGTTGAGTGTGCACTGGGCAGGGGTGAACTTGTTGGCACCATGCGAAGTACCAATGGATATTGCAAGGGAATCAACCCCGGTTTTCGATGTGAAATCGACCACATCATCCGGATTTGTATAGACCGACCTGGCTGCCACCACATCGTCTTCAATTCCTGAAAGTACCCCAAGCTCCCCTTCCACTGTCACATCAAATTTGTGGGCATATTCCACGACTTGCCGGGTGACTTCAATATTCTTTTCATACGGATGATGCGATCCGTCGATCATAACCGAAGAAAATCCCATATCGATACAGCTTTTAGCTGTTTCAAAACTGTCGCCGTGATCGAGGTGAAGGGCAATCGGAATTCCTGAACCATTGCTTAGTTCCTTCGCATATTCGACAGCACCCTGGGCCATGTATCGCAATAATGTCTGATTGGCATATTGACGTGCTCCTTTGGAGACCTGGAGAATCACAGGTGATTTCGTTTCAACGCAGGCGCTGATGATGGCCTGAAGTTGCTCCATGTTGTTGAAATTATAGGCAGGAATGGCATATCCGCCATCCACAGCATCGGCAAACATTTTCCGGGTGTTTACCAGTCCTAACTCTTTGTAACTGATTGCCATATTGATATGATTAATAATTCACTCCAATAAATATTTTCCGAAATTAATGAAATTCCGCTTTGGGTCGTTTCCGGGCACGAGTATCAGGAAAAAATTCACAATCTTTTATCTTATCATTCCTTCTCACCATCCTTTTTCTTCATTTCAGGTTTGCTTTCATGTGTTTAAAATTATCAAGTTCATTTGGTATAATGAGTGGAAACACATGTAATTCGCATGTAAGAGTTAATCATTCCGGTTGGTGTTTCGCTTAACATGCTCATTTCATTTGGAAAATCCAGTGAAGCATTTGCCGGTTATTCCGAAAACCTGGCTGACAGATATTCCCGGTTCAGCCTGGCAATGTTCGAAATGGAGATATTCTTTGGGCATTCTGCTTCGCAGGCACGGGTGTTGGTACAACTGCCGAATCCCAGTTCATCCATTTTTGCTACCATGTTCCTTGCCCTGGTTTTGGCTTCCACTTTCCCCTGTGGCAATTTGGCCAGATGGGAAACCTTCGCCGAGACAAACAGCATGGCTGAAGAATTTTTACATGCCGCCACACATGCCCCGCATCCGATGCAGGAAGCTGCATCCATTGCTTCTTCGGCATCTTCATGACTGATCGGAATGGCGTTCCCGTCGGGAACCCCCCCTGTATTCACAGAAATAAAACCGCCTGCTTGCAAAATCTGGTCAAATGCCGATCTGTTGACGATCAGGTCTTTAATCACCGGGAAGGCTTTAGCCCGCCATGGTTCAATGGTGATGATATCCCCATCGTTGAATTTCCGCATATGCAACTGGCAGGTGGTCACCGAGTTATCGGGACCGTGTGGCCTTCCGTTGATATACAGACTGCAGGTGCCACAGATACCTTCACGGCAATCGTGATCGAAAGCAATTGGATCGATTTCTTTTTCGATCAGCTCATTATTCAGGATATCAAGCATTTCCAGAAAAGAAGTTCCGGTCGAAATGTTCTCGATGGTATAGGTCTCAAATTTGCCTTTACTTTTAGCATTTTTCTGACGCCAGACTTCGATATACAATTTTTTTAGAATCTTATCAGCCATAATCCGGGTTATTTATAACTTCTCTGCGACAATTTGATATTCTCAAAAACAAGAGGTTCTCTATGCATGACCGGTTCGTTCCCTTCACCGGTATATTCCCAAACCGAGACAAATGCAAATTCTTTGTCGTTTCTCAGGGCCTCCCCGTCGTCGGTCACCGATTCTTCACGGAAATGACCTCCGCACGATTCGTTTCTCACCAGGGCGTCCCTTGCCATAAGTTCGCCAATTTCAAAGAAATCGGCCAGTCTGCCAGCTTTTTCAAGTTCCGGATTCAGGTTGTCAAGTTCGCCCGGAATTTTCACATCGGCCCAGAACTGCTTTTTCAGCTCCCCAATCATCCTGATTGCCTTTTTCAGGCCTTCTTCATTCCTTGACATTCCGATATATTCCCACATGATGTTCCCAAGTTCCTTGTGGAAGTAGTCGACGGTTTTTGATCCCTTGATATTGTACAATTTCTCAAGCCTTTCCCTGACATTTTTTTCAGCCTCGTCAAATTCAGGTGCTAATGGATCAGTTTTGGGAGTCAGGATTTCTCCTGCCAGGTAATCCCCGATGGTGTAAGGGAGAATAAAATAACCGTCGGCAAGTCCCTGCATCAGGGCGGAGGCCCCAAGCCGGTTGGCCCCGTGATCCGAGAAATTGGCTTCACCAATGCAAAACAATCCGGGAATGGTGGTCATCAGGTTGTAGTCGACCCAGCTTCCCCCCATGCAATAATGGATGGCAGGGTAAATCTGCATCGGTTCTTTGTAAGGATCATGATCGGTGATTTTCTCGTACATTTGGAAAAGGTTTCCATACCTTTCAGCAATTACATTCTTTCCGAGCCGTTTGATGGAATAGCTGAAGTCAAGAAATACCGCTTTCCCCTCCCTGTTCACCCCGTATCCGGCATCACACCTTTCCTTGGCCGCCCTAGATGCCACATCGCGCGGAACCAGGTTGCCGTATGAAGGATACCTTCTCTCAAGATAAAAGTCCCTGTCTTCTTCAGGGATGTCATTTGGTCCGATGAGCCCTTGCCTCAGCTTCTCAGCATCTTCTTTCTTTTTGGGGACCCAAACTCTACCGTCGTTCCGGAGTGATTCTGACATCAGGGTAAGCTTTGACTGCTGGGTTCCGTGAACCGGGATGCAGGTCGGATGGATTTGGACAAAACATGGATTTGCAAACATGGCCCCTTTCTTATAACATTGCCATATTGCCGATCCGTTGCTTCCCATCGCATTGGTCGAAAGGAAAAAAACATTGCCATATCCGCCTGTTGCAACAACAACAGCATGGGCACCAAACCGTTTGATTTCCCCAGTAACCAGGTCGCGGGCGATGATTCCCCGCGCTTTCCCCTCTTTCAACACAAGGTCGAGCATCTCATGACGGGTGTACATCTGTATATTTCCCTTCGCAATTTGCCTGTTGAGGGCTTGGTAAGCTCCAATCAGGAGTTGTTGACCGGTTTGCCCGCGGGCATAAAAAGTCCGGCTCACCAGAACACCCCCGAACGAACGGTTGTCAAGCAATCCGCCGTATTCACGGGCAAAAGGTACGCCCTGAGCAACACACTGGTCGATAATATTGGGTGATACTTCGGCCAGCCGGTATACGTTTGCTTCGCGTGAACGATAATCTCCTCCTTTGATTGTGTCGTAAAAAAGACGGTATACCGAGTCGTTGTCGTTCATATAGTTTTTGGCCGCATTGATCCCTCCCTGGGCTGCAATGGAATGGGCCCTCCGCGGGCTATCCTGGTAACAGAAAGCTTTCACGTTGTATCCCAGTTCTGCCAGCGAAGCGGCGGCCGATGCACCTCCGAGACCGGTACCTACCACAATGACTTCCAGTTTCCTCTTGTTTGCTGGGCTGACTACACGGATGTTTGCCTTATGTACCGACCATTTTTCAGCCAACGGGCCCGCCGGGATTTTCGAATCTGGTAACTGCATATTGTGTTGAAATAAAGGTTAAAACCTGATCATGAAATAAAGAGGGATCGCCGAAAAACCGGCTGCAACAATCACGGCATAAACAAGGGCTATCCTTTGCAACCGGTTCATCCATATCGTGTTATTCAGACCGATGGTCTGAAATGCCGACCAGAACCCATGGGTTACATGCAATCCCAGCAGACATCCCCCGGCAATGTAAAACAGGCAGTAAATAACGCTTTCCTTGAACAGTGTTGCTACCAGTGCATAGGTATCGTGCATGGTCTTGCCCGAAACCACCACTTCATTCAGCAAAGGGGAACCTGTAAATTTAATTTTTACGTAAAAATTATAAAGATGCATCACCAGGAAAACAAAAACCAGTGCTCCAAGGATCAGCATATTGCGCGACGGCCATGAACTGGCAACCGACAGGTCCTGTTTTCTATACCTGACCGGACGGGCTTTCCTGTTTTCAAGGGCAATGAACAGGGACCACACAATGTGTATCAGGAACCCGAGTGCCAGTATCGGCTCAATGATCCTGATAAGGGGATTGGTCACCATAAAATAAGCCCCCTGGTTATATAGGGCACCACTGTCATCGAAAATGAGTAAAAGGTTGATTGTCAAGTGCACAAGGATAAACAAAAGCAGGAATATACCTGTAATACTCATCAGAAACTTTCGCCCGATGGATCCAAAAATGAACTTTCCCATACTGTGGATTTTGGTTACTCTTGATTGATCTCTTTCTTTCCGGCACAAAAATAGATTTTATGGCTTATCAATCCAAACCAATTCTTCCGAATTGTTGCTATTCTTTTCCATTTCCCACTGATTTTGTTTAATTTAGAAGCAATAAAAAATGTCTTATGGTAGGCCACGAGTATTCATATAAATGCACCCGATGCAATTATGAGGAATATTACAAGCAAGGCAATGGGTACCTTGTTAAACCTCAGACGTTTGAAGAATACAGGAGTACCAACCAGAAACTCTTTCATTACGAAATACACAACAAAATCCTGAGGCTTTCCGGAATCCATCCCGACCTGATGATCGATGCCACCTTCCAGGTATATAAATGTCCAAAGTGCAACCTGCTGCACAACAAAGTTCAGGTAGCCCTGTCGGAGGGAGAGCGGCAGCTGCATATCAACCGGTTCAAGTGCAGCCGTTGCAGATACCCTCTCCGGTTAACCAAAATTCACAGGTTGAGAAAAGCGACCTGCCCTGTATGTGGAAAACCGGCTTTCCGCCGGCAGGATGTCGGGACACTTTTCTTCATGAAGGATCAAACAGGCCGCAAACGAAAAAAAAGCGGTTCATTCTGATGCCAGGGACTCCCGATGGATCACCCGCGCAGAACCGGGCATCAAAAAAACTGCCAGGCGACCAGAGAAAATGCCAACCCGCAAACGGCAATGATGGTTTCCATGACCGTCCACGACTGAAGCGTCTGTTTTTCAGTCATTCCCAGATATTTTCCCACCAACCAGAATCCTGAATCGTTTACATGCGAAGCGATTGTTGCACCCGATGCGATGGCAATGACCAGGATGGCAAGCTGTGGTTCGGAGAAAGAAAGCGATGAGACAACCGGAGCCATGATCCCCGCTGCGGTAATCATGGCCACAGTGGCCGATCCCTGGGTCAGCCTGATAATTGCTGCCACTATCCAGGCAAGCAAAACAGGTGATACCGCAGAACCGGCAATCGACTCAGCCATCATCTTCCCGATGCCGCTGTCAACAAGTATCTGTTTCAGCACTCCCCCCGCTCCCGTGATCAGAATGATAATCCCTGCCGGACCAAGTGCCTTGTTGCTTAAATCCAGAATAGCCTGCCGGGGCATTCCTCTCCTGATGCAGAGCAGCCAGATCGACAACAGAGTGGCAATGATCAACGCTGAAAACGGGTGGCCGGCAAATTCCACAATATCGGTGAAAAGTGATTTTTCGACAACATTTTTAGCTACAAGCACCCCTGTCAGGGTATTGAACAAAATCAGTACCAGCGGGATCCCAATAAGTGAAACGATCAGCCTGAAAGAAGGAAGGTTGTCCCGACCTTCCATTTTTTCCGGCAATGCAGAAAATCCGGCAGGTGGTTGAATAAAAACCTTCTTTGATATGATCCTGCCCCATAGGGGACCTGCGATGATAGCTGTGGGGACTCCCAAAATAAATCCGAAAAGGATGACCCATCCGAGTTGTGCCTTGATAATGTTGGCTACTGCCACTGGTCCGGGGGTCGGAGGCACAAAAGCATGAGTGACCGCCAGACCTGCCAGAAGGGGAATGGCATAATAAAGCAGGGAATAGCGTGTATCCCTCGAAAGGGCATATACGATGGGGACCAAGATGATGAATCCCACATCGAGAAAAACAGGAATTGCCACGATAAAACCGGTGATCACCATTGCCCATGAAGCCTTTCCCTGGCCGAACCTCCTGATCAGAGTACGCGCCAGAGACTCGGCACCTCCAGAGCTTTCCAGCATTTGTCCGAAGATAGCACCCAGCCCGACAACCGTGGCCACAAATCCCAGGGTGCTTCCCATTCCGTCCTGGATACTTTTAAGAATAGCACCTAAATCCATACCAGCCAGGATGCCAACATATACAGAGGTGAGCAGGAGAGAAATGAATGCACTGATCTTCAGTTTCAATACCAGCAGCAGAAGAAGGGTCACTGCTGAGACAACCATAAACAGAATATAAGGTACCGACATGGGTGAATGGTTTTTCCGGACTGCAATGGCAATGCAACTTAATACGAAATCTTAACAGGTTTGTTTTCGGCGGATGACTGGTAGATAGCCCTGAAAAGTTCCACAACTTTGCGTCCATCTTCACCCGTTACCAATGGGGGCCTTCCCGAATCGAGGGCATCAAGGTAATCCGAAATCTGCAATTTCATGAAATGTACCACCGGATCAATGGTTTTAAAAAACCTTTCATCCTCTCTTTTCCATTCTCCCAACAGATGTTCTTCACCGGCTACCGACCAGAGATCGTTGTACGGAGGTTCCTGGATACCTGACATCCCGGCAATGAACATGGCTCCGCCATCGGTCTGAACACCCACCGAAGCCCCGTTTTCGCCATGAATATGCACTTTCCCGAAAATTCCAGGTTTCTGGGAATTGCTGACCACGATGTTTCCGATAGCCCCGCTTTTAAAACGGATGATGGCAAGGGCGGTGTCCTCTACCTCAATATATGGATGGTTCAGGTTGCGCCAGATTCCGAATACCTCTTCAGCCTCACCCATCAGCCAGAGGAGCAAATCGAGCTGGTGAGGCGCCTGGTTCACCAGCACTCCCCCACCCTCTGCATACCAGGTTCCCCGCCAGGCATCCAATTCATAATAATCCCTGTCGCGCCATCCCAGCATGGTCACGGTTCCCAGCACCGGTTTCCCGACTTTTCCCGCTTCAATGGCTTTTTTGGCCCTCTGTACCGGAGGATACCACCGACGCTGGCTGATCACCCCCAGCCTGAGCCCCGACCCTTCACATGCGGCAATCATTTGATCGCAATCCTCCAGACTGATGGCCAAAGGTTTTTCGACTAACAGGTGGGCTCCCGCCCGTGCAGCTTCCAAAGCCGGTCCAATATGGAATGGATGGGGGGTACATACAATGGCAAGGTCGATGTGTTCTTTCCTGACCAGTTCACTGATCGACCGATAATCCGCAACGTTGAATTTCTTTCCGAAAGCCAAAGCTGTTGCCGGTGTTCTGCTCCAGACTCCGGCCAACATGGCATTCTCAAGTTCCATGACAGCCTGTGCATGAATGTGAGCTACCTTGCCGCATCCCAGAATCGCAATGTTGTAAACAGGGTTCATTTCTCTTCTCGTTACCGATTCGTAATGATCATTTTCTTTCTGATTCCTGGCACGACATTGTTTCGAATATTCTATCCGGCACCAGGACCACTTTGCTCAATCCAGTCTCTTTGTTGTACAGCTTTCTGAACCACTGCTCTCCTTCCGACAGGGGGGCGATTGCCGAAATCAGTGGGTCAACCCTGATTTTTCCGTAGCTGATTAGCCGGAGTGCCGTTTCATATTCTCCCCTGACCGCGCAACTTCCCTGAAGCTTTATTTCACGTGTCACTACACTCTGCAAAGGAAAAGCGATTTTTTCCAAGAGGTTTCCGACCAGGATGACCCGGCCGCCCTTCCGTACCGATTCGATGGAAAAGTTGACCGTTTCAGAAATTCCAGTAGCATCGAACACCACATCGACCCCCCTGCCTCCGGTTTCGTTTTTCACTGATTCTGCAGCAGTGGACCTTTGGGTGTTGATTCCTGCAGTTGCACCCAGCATAAGGGCCATATTGAGCCTCGAATCAATGATATCGGCTGCCAGCAGCGGAACAGCCCCTGCTGCTGCCGCAGCCTGGATAACGCAGCATCCGATCATTCCGGTTCCGGTCACCAGACAACTTTCCCCGGGGCATAATCCCGACAGGGATAGGGCATGAAGTGCAACGGCAACCGGCTCAGCCAAGGCTGCCTGCACAAAAGTCACGTTGTCGGGTATCCGGTAAAGAATATGGGAGGGAACTGTAATATACTCAGCAAAAGCACCATGCCTTTTGTAACTTCCGGGTGAGACTCCCAGTACCTCCCTGTTGTCGCTGAGATTGTAATGTCCGTTCAGGGTGAACCAGTCATGGAGGGGATACACCGTCGAATCAAAGGACACCCTATCACCTTTTTTCCAGTCTTTAACATTTCTCCCAACCGATTTGATCACCCCTGATGCTTCATGGCCCATGATGAGGGGAGGTATTCTGCGTCCTGTACTTCCGTCCATCCCATGAACATCCGATCCGCATATTCCACAGGCCATTACTTCTATCAGTACTTCATTGTCCCCGAAAACCGGATCGGCCGTCTCCAAATAGCTCAACCTGCCATATTCTGTTAAAATCAGTGCCTGCATCGTTTTTAACCTGATGTTCCATGACAAAGATAATTTTTTAGCAGGTTTTTCCAGGGATAATTAAAATGGATGAAATCTTTTAATCCATGTTGTATTTTATGTTTAAATTCACTCCCGATTAAATTTCTTGCAATAAATTTGTGAAAACCTGAATAGTAAGACTATGAATGAATTACTTCGAAGACTTTCGGAATGTGTGGAATTCGGAAAAATTAACCAAGCCTCTCCGTTTCCTCCCCAGATGAAAGGGGAAATCGGTGCTGACGAAATTACAAGGCAACTACTCGACTTAGGTACCCCTCCGCAGCAAATTCTGACCGATGGGCTGATGCCCGGGATGGAAAGGGTCGGGATCAAATTCCGTGAAAACAAGGTGTTCGTTCCACAGGTACTGATGTCGGCCAAAGCTATGAATACAGCCATGGTTTACCTGAAACCTTTCTTTTTGTCGGGCGAAGCCAGGCAAAAGGGGACTTTTATCATCGGTACCGTGGAAGGGGACCTTCATGATATCGGAAAAAATCTTGTTGCAATGATAGTCGAAGGTAATGGCTGGAAAGTTGTTGACCTGGGTGTGGATGTAAAAGCTGAGAAATTTGTTGATACAATCAAAGAAAATCCCAGAGCATTTGTTGGTCTTTCAGCTTTGCTGACAACCACCATGCCCGGTATGGAAAGGATCACCAGAATCATCAAGGAAAACAGCCCATCGACCAGAGTTGCTGTGGGTGGGGCTCCCGTAACCCAGGATTTTTGCAACAAAATAGGGGCAGATGCATACTCACGCGATCCGCAGGGATTGGTTGAATACCTGAATGCACAGGTTTAATATTACGAAAACTTTTAATTAAACAGCAGCCCCTTCATCCAAGAATATCATTGACCGCAGTTCGGATGTGCAGTCAAGGTGATCCGACATAAAAATTTGTTGTGCCATGCAAGGAAAAGAACTGATTAAAGCCGTCATACAGCTAAAACAAACCGACCGCGTTCCCTGGGTTCCTTTTGTGGGGGTACACGGAGGTTTACTAACCGGTACCGATGCCCAAACCTACCTTACCTCAGCCGACCGGATGACAGAAGGGATCAGCAAAGCCGTTGAACTATACCGGCCCGACGGAATCCCGGTCATTTTCGACCTTCAGCTGGAAGCTGAAATACTGGGGTGCCAGCTAAAATGGGCAGCAGGGACACCTCCTTCGGTCATATCCCATCCACTTGCCGAAGGCAAAACCATCGGGGAACTTTCATTGCCGGGACCAAACGACGGGAGAATCCCCATTGTTGTTGAAACTACACGCAGGCTTCGGGAAAAATTTCCTGAACTCGCACTCTACGGGTTAATAACTGGACCTTTTACCCTTGCCCTTCATCTGCTCGGAACCGATATCTTTCTGAAAATGTTTGAAGATCCCGGGGAAATTGCAGAGATTATGGAATTTTGCACTTCCGTCGGAATCAGGATGTCGGAATATCTGATCAACGCCGGATGCGATGTTATTGCCCTGGTCGATCCCATGACAAGCCAGATCGATCCCGGAAATTTCCTTGAGTTCGTTACTCCCTGTGCAAAGAAAATCTTCAGCTATATCAGGGAAAAGGACCGTCTGAGTTCTTTCTTTGTTTGCGGACACGCCCAGCAAAATATAGAAGTGATGTGCGGATGCCGTCCCGATAATATCTCAATCGACGAGAACATCCCCCTGGAGTATGTAAAGGAAATAGCCTTGAGGAACGGTATCAGTTTCGGTGGCAATATGAGACTGACCGTTGTACTGCTCATGGGCAGCGAAGACGATGCCCGCCAGGAAGCCGTTACCTGTCTTGACCGCGGAGGGAATAAAGGATTTATTCTTTCACCCGGCTGTGATATACCGATGGAAACTCCTCCGGCCAATCTCATAGCCGTGACCGAACTGATCCATGATCCTTATATGCAGCAGGTGGTCAGGGCACTGGAAAACAGTGAAAGCCGGACCGAAATCCTCAACATGAACGATTACGGCCAGTCCGATAAAGTCATTGTCGATATCATAACCCTTGATTCAGAGTCGTGTGCGCCCTGTCAGTATATGGTGGAAGCAGTTAAAAGGGTAGCTCCCCATTTTGAAGGTGTGGTGGAATGGAGGGAACATGCCATTAAAAAAATGGAGGCGGTTACATTCATGTCGTCACTAATGGTGAAAAACATCCCTACCATTTGTATCGACGGTAAAATAGCATTCGTATCGAAAATACCTCCCCAGAACCAGTTGATCCAGGCTATCCAGGCAAGGATCAATGAAAAACTGAAACTGAAGATCAGGTCGAGAAAAAGCGAAATCCTGATTCTTGGTGAAAACGAAGAAGTCTGCAGCGGTATGGTCGAAAAAGTCAGGCATGCCATTCTGGAACTTGGGAAAGAGGTGGTTGTCAACGTGATGACCGATCCTGAACAAATGGCATCGTTCGGGATTACAAATGGTCCGGCCCTGGTAACAGTGAACTACAGGCTGAAATCGGAAAAAAAGGAACCCTCGGCCGATGTGATTAAGGAATGGATTAAGGAGTTATAAACCTTTGGAACAGATGCTGCCAATGACCAGACAGGTCGCTCTCCGGATGGTGCGTTATTTCGGGGATGATATCAAACGCATCGGCCATGCTTTCAAGGTATCCGGATTTGCACAGGCTATCCTGGCCGGGGAAGGAATCGGCGGTGAAACAGAATTCACAACAGAATTGGCGGCACTTCTCCACGACATTGGCATCAGGGAAGCCGAACTGAAGCATCATTCTGCGGCAGCGCATTTCCAGGAGATGGAAGGTCCGGCTGTAGCCCGCACCATCATGAATGAATGTGGGATACCAGGTGCGGTGGTTGAACGGGTCTGCTTTATTGTCGGGAACCACCACACCTATACAAAAATCGACGGAACAGACTTTCAGATTCTTGTAGAAGCCGATTTCCTGGTTAACGTCCAGGAAGGGGACATCTCTATGGAAGCAGCACCCGCAGTGATAAAGAAATATTTCAGGACCCGGACAGGTCTCGAACTGGTTTCTTCGTTGTTCCGTTTTTACCCAATGCCGGGTTAAAAAGGCATAAGGGGTAAGGCTTAATGCATTAGTACCTTATGCCTTCCTTACAATTCAAATGGGAAAACATCATCCGTAACTGATTTATTATAGGAAGCAAATGAGAGCAACTTCTTGGAAATATTGACTCAACATACAAGTACAAAAAGAAAGTTACCAAGAAAAAAAAGAAAAATAAGAGAGATTTTTAAATAATAAGTTTATTATGAACAAATTATCCGACCTCTTGAAAAACAGGATACTCATATCCGACGGAGCCTGGGGGACTTTTCTTCAGAAGAAAGGCCTGGGCCCTGGAGAGTGCCCTGAAATGTGGAATATTACACACCGGAAGGAAGTACTCGACATTGCCCTCAGCTATATTGAAGCCGGTTCTGACATGATCGAAACCAACAGCTTCGGCGGGAACTTTTTTAAGCTGGAAAAATATGGCCTTGCCGGCAGGGTGAAAGAGCTAAACAGGGCAGCAGCCGAAATTAGCCGGGAAGCAGCCGGACCTGATAAGCTGGTGCTGGGATCAGTAGGTCCGACCGGGAAGATGATCATCACCGGAGAAGTTACTCCGGAAGAGCTTTACGAGGCATTCAGGGAGCAGGTGAAAGCACTGGAAGAAGGCGGCGCCGATGCAATTGTGGTGGAAACCATGACCGATCTGGACGAAGCAGTGGAGGCGGTGAAGGCTGCGAGGGAGAATACCCGGCTCGAGGTAATCTGCACCATGACCTTCGACAGGCTTATCACCGGGGAATACCGCACCATGATGGGGATTTCACCCTCCGATATGATACAGCCCCTGCTCGAAGCCGGGGCAACCATCCTTGGCACCAACTGCGGAAATGGAATGGCAGGGATGATTCCTGTTGTGAAAGAAATCAGGAAATGCAATCCGGTCGTTCCCATTCTTGTCCATGCAAATGCAGGCATTCCCCTTTACCGGGACGGTAAAACCATTTTCCCGGAAGGTCCGGAAGAAATGGCTTCTTTCGCCCTGCAACTTATAAATGCCGGGGCCAATATCATTGGTGGGTGCTGCGGCACCACCCCCGAACATATCAGAAAGCTGGCAGCAATGTCTTTTTAAAGACGCAATCCTGATCCCATCGATTTCCACAACCGGATCAATCATCAAATAGTGATGGGTAATCAGGTTAATAAAACAGTGATCGCAATCAGGTCAGAAAAAATCTCGCTGAAATAAAAATCCTCCCGGTTTTCAGATATGATGCAGTCGCCTCCCTTTTTCCGGGCTGAATAAGCCTCTATACCATCTTCAAAATCATGAATTTACGTGTTTTCTAAGATATGTTGGGTGATTTCCTGATTGTATTAACCAGTGCTTTGGCTCTTTCAGAAGTTCTTTCCGTTTCCTACCCGATTTGATATCATTATCGTCTTTATAAATAAACCGGAGGTCGGGAGTAAAAGGGAGGATCGGTTCGGTGAAACAATGCAGCAGGTCGCAGGAAATAACCTACACAAATCTGTGTCGTTCCCATTTCTTTAATATCTTGTCAGCAGCCAGTTTACCGGTAAGGATTGACATGGGAACTCCTGCCGGGCTATAAGACCATTGTCCGGCCTGGTAAATTTCAGGTATGGGTGTCAGAACTGAACGATCAGAAATCTGGATTTTATTTACTACAGGCATCGATTTCTGAAAGGACCACCCAACAATGGCCCCCTCCGAACTACCTATCCTGTTTTCAATGCTCAATGGTGAAAACGAAAAGCAGTCAATCACTTTATCCTTTAACATAGGATAGATGGAACCGGATAATATTTTCAGGACACGTTTTTCAATTTCCTGAATACACTCATCAAGCCAACCCGCTTTTTGAATTGCTTTAAAAAAATCATATTCAGCAAGGAAACTGATCATCAGAC
>CAYNBE010000013.1:0-32879 GCA_964395045.1 uncultured Prolixibacteraceae bacterium
TTATAAAAATGAAAAGAGAGAATTATGGCACTTTTAACAATTTTAGCAACAATTCTTCTGATTGGCCTTTTCCTGATTGTGTATAAAATCTGAAAAAACTTTGGAAAGAATTTAGCTGAAAAAGATAAAATTGAACAAAATAAATAACAGCAGGATTGCATCCGGATATCTTGAACGCAAGGATATCCTTCAATTCTTTTAACCATCTGGTTAGAAAAAAGTTGGTTACCGGCAAGCTAAAGTTCCCCGCTTCAATCCGGGAAGCATCTTCGAATCCCGGGGTTAATTTGTGTTTTTCAGTATCCCTGTTTTCCTGTCTTTACCAGTTCACCTGATATCTTCAGGAGGGCGATTTCGATCATCCGTGCTTGGTAGAGGGCTTCGAGCAGGTCGGCATCGGCCCTGAAAAGGTCTTCCTGTGCTTCCCTCAACTGGAGGGAGGACGCTGTACCCGACACAAATGCTTTGCCTGCAATATCCATATTTTTCTTTGCCAGAGCGATCCCTTTCCGGCCCAGTTCCACCGATTGAAGCAGGTTTTGGTGTTCAAGCCAGGCATCCAGAACTGCCGCCAGAAGCTCCTGTTCAAGCTCCCTGATCCGGATTCCCTGGTTTTCGAGTTCCAGTTTTGCCTGTTTTATTTTCCGGGTCAGGTTCCATCCATCGAAGATGTTGACAGTTGCATTGATCCCGACAGAAGGGCCCAATGTACGTGTATAGTTGATCAATGCAGCATCGGTTTTGTTTTCTGCAAAGGCGTATGCCCCTCTAAGTGTCAGGGTGGGCATTTGTTTTGACCGGAGAAGCTTTACATCGAGCAGGTTCAGTTTTTTAACCTCACCCGCTTGCAGATAGATGCTGTTGGTTCTCAGAGCATTCCCTGTCAGTTGCTGGAGCGGGGGAAGGGAAACAAGGGGAATGGTGTCTTCCACAGTGAATCCATGCTCAAGGTCGATTGCAAGCAGTTTATTCAGACTGATCTCGGCACTTTTCAACATGGTTTGCTGCCTGACAAGTGCGGTCGTATCGGAAAGATGGATCACCTCAGCCTGGAGGAGTTCCTGTTCGGAGCCCAGTCCCGACTGGAATTTGCTGCGTGCAACCGAAAGCCTCAGGTTGCTTGTTTCGAGCTTTTTTTCACAGGCCTTCACCATCAGTTTTTGCCGTGTTATATCATAATAAGAAGCAATAATATCAAAGACAGTGTTCTCGACTTTGTTCCTTAGTTGGAGGGTTGTCAATTCAGCATGGCTTTTCAGTTTATCATATTCAAGGAACATGGCTGTACCGTCGAACAGGGTCCAATGAAGCTGCAATCCGGCAGAGACCGTGTTTACCGCCGCACCTTTCCGGTCGATGGAGCCGCCCAGCATGGTACGGGCTTTTGCATCGAGCGACGCCTTGTCCCAGTTGCCATATGCATTCAGGGAGGGAAGCATCCCGGCATTTCCGAAAGTCACTTCACTGGTTGCGATTGCTGAATCGTTTCTGGCCACCCTGATGCTGTAATTGTTGATCATTCCCAGGGCAAGCGCTTCGTCCAGACTCATAAAGGGCTGACCTGCAGAAGGAAAGGCAGATAATAGGAACAGCAGGAACAATCCCTGAAAAGGAAAATGATTCCGTTCTTTATTTGAAAATAGGCTCATAAATTTCTTCATCGGGTTCCTCCTTTTCCGGACGTTCGTCCTTTGACAGGTATGAATAAACCAGGGGTACCATGTAGAGCGAAAAAAATGTGGCAAATATCATCCCACCGACAACAGCTACTCCGAGCGACTGGCGGCTGCCTGTTGCTGATCCAAGTGAAAGGGCAATGGGAAGAATCCCGAAGATGGTGGCAAATGCTGTCATCAGAATCGGACGGAGCCTGGTAATGGCTGCCTTTTCAACCGCTTCGATCTTGTCTTCCCCCATTTTTTTTCGCTGGTTGGCAAATTCCACAATGAGGATTCCATTTTTGGTGACCAGTCCGATCAGCATGATCATACCGATCTGGCTGAAAATGTTCAGGGTCTGGTCAAAATACCAAAGTGAAAGGAGTGCACCGAAAAGGGCCAGTGGCACAGTGACCAGGATAACTAGCGGATCGAAAAAGCTGTTGAACTGAGCGGCGAGTACCAGATAAATTATCACAATAGCCAGAATAAAGACCACCAAAAGGCTGGAAGAGCTTTCGGCATAATCTCTGCTTTGTCCTGCAAGGCTGGTCCGTACACCCGGGGTGAGTACCTCGCCAGCAATTCTGTTGAGTTCGGTGATGCCATCCCCCAGGGTGTACCCGGGGGCAATACCGCATGATATTGTAGATGAAAAATAGCGGTCATAGGAATAGATCGTCGACGGCGAGACCGACTCCTCCATGGTTACGAGGCTGCTCAACGGGATCAGTGAACCTTCGGAGTTCCTGACATAAAAAGCATTCAGCGATGCAGGAGAATTCCGGAATTCCCGTGCCACCTGCCCGATGATCTCGTATTGCTTCCCGTTCATGATAAAATAACCATACCGTTGTCCGCTGATGGCAAACTGTAGGGTCCGTCCGATATCTTCCACGGAAACCCCGTATTGTGAAGCCCTGTCGCGATCGACATGGATTCTCAGCTCAGGTTTGTTCACTTTCAGGTTCGAATCAACGAAGCGGAGAATCGGACTGCTTCCGGCTTTTTCAAGAAAAACGGGCAGGTTATGCACCAGCGTGTCAAAATTGAACGATTGAAGTACAAACTGAAGGGGTTGTCCACCAAAACGGCTCCCGATGGTGGGAGGCTCAAACGGATAGATGCCCATCCCGGTATAGCCTTGAATGTCTTTTGTGAATTTCTGAAATATTTCGTGCTGTGTCCTTTTTCTTTCCTTCGGATCGGTCAGGTAAACCAGGTGAATTCCTTTGTTAGCCGGCTCCACATTGAGGGTAGCGGGAGCAATCAGCGATATGTTCCGGGTTGCTTCGGGAATAGAGTCAATCACATACTGGCTGAGTTCATCCATATATTTTTCCATGTACTCAAAGGTGGAACCCTCGGGCCCCAGCGTAGCCATTCTGAGGTTGGACCTGTCTTCAAGTGGTGCCAGTTCGGAATGCAGGTTCCTCCAGAGCAAAATAATCAAAAAAACAAAAACCAGCAGGAAAGGCCACACCAGCCATCTGTATTTCATTATGGCTGCAAGGGAATAGCGATATCCCCGGTTGAGTTCAAGGAAAAAAGGCTCTGTGGTCCGGTACAGCCAATTGAAGTTAAGATGATGCTGGTTTGTGAGGAGGCGTGAACCCATCATGGGGGAAAGGCTGAGTGCCACAAACGCCGAAATCAGCACCGATCCGGCAACAACCACGACAAACTCCCTGAAAAGGCGCCCTGTCAGTCCCTGCAGAAATAAAACGGGCAAAAAAACGAGTGCGAGGGTGATGGTAGTGGAAATAATGGCAGTATAAATCTCGCGGCTGCCTTCCATAGCTGCCCGCTTCGGTCGGTAACCCGCATCGACTTTTGAATAGATGATTTCAAGCACCACAATGGCATCATCACATACAAGACCGATCGAAAGGACCAATCCCATCAGGGTCAGTACATTGATCGACAGGCCCGAAATCCACATGATTAAGAAAGTGGCAATGATCGAAATCGGAATGGCAACCACCGGGATAATAGTTGACCTCCAGTCGCGCAGGAAAATAAAAATAATCAGCACCACCAGGACAAAAGCCATGAGGATGGTTTCCTTCACCTCCTCAATCGATTTTCTTTCAAATACGGTGAAATCAAATCCGACTTCAGCTGAATATCCTTCGGGAAGTTCTTTTTTTATCTGTTCGACCCTCCTGTAGAACTCGTCGGTGATTTCGATGTTGTTGGAGCCCAGATGCGGGATTACGCCGATGGCAACTGCAGGTTGAAGGAATTCCTTCATAATGGTCCTCTCATTCATGGCCCCGAGTTCAGCATGACCGATGTCTCTCAGCCTTACCAGTTCTCCGTTGGTGGTTTTTATCACCATCTCGTTATAGGTTTCGGGGTCTGACATCAGTCCCATGACGCGCAGGCCGAGCTCAGTCTTAGCTCCTTCCAGTCTTCCGGAAGGCAGTTCCTGGTTTTCCCTGTCTACTGCTTTTTTCAGGTCGACAGGCGTCAGCCCTTTTGCATGCATCTTTTCAGGGTCGACCCATAAACGCATGGCATACCTCTTTTCACCGAAGAAAATGGTACCCGCAGTACCCGGAATGGTTTGAATCCTGTCTTTAATGTACCGGTCGACCACATCGCTGATTTCAAAAACAGAATGTTCATTGCTCCTGACCAGCAGAAAAACGATCGGATTGGTGTTTGCATCGACCTTTGACACAATTGGGGGATCGGCATCTTTCGGCAGGTATTTCACTGCCCTCGAAACCCGGTCGCGGACATCATTTGCAGCCCTGTCAAGGTCTTCTCCCAGTTTGAACTCCACTGATATCAGGCTCACCTGTTCCATGGAAGAAGAGGAGATCACCCTGATTCCTTGTACGCCGTTGATTTCCTGTTCAAGCGGTTCGGTGATCTGGGCTTTGATGACTTCGGGATTTGCACCGGTGTAGACCGTGGTCACATTCACAAAAGGGGGATCCATTTCAGGGTATTCCCGATCGGGCAGCATGGAGAATCCGACTGCCCCGCCGATGATCAGCAGGATGGCAAAAACAACCGGCAGTACCGGTCTTTCGATGCATGAGGATGAAAGGCTCATATCACCAGATTTTATTTATCCTCACCCGGCTGCCCGGTTTCACTTTCATGAAGCCAGTCAGAAGAACCGTATCACCCGGTTCGATTCCTCCGGTTATTTCCACCATTTCATTGGCCCGGAGTCCGGTGGCAACCTGCTTCGGGGCACATTTTCCCCCAGCAACCCGGTAAACATTGTAACCGGCGGGGGTAGGAATTAGCGCCTGGGTTGGCACAAACCTGGCAGGTACGGGGGATTGATTGACCAACTTTACCGTTACGGAGGTGCCGGGTACCAGTTCTTTTCCTGTCGACAACACCCTTGCCAGAACCTTCAGGCTGCCTGTTTTTACATCGACCGAAGGATCCAATGCACAAACAACTGCCCCATAGACGGCCGGATTTCCGGCAACTCTGAATTCGAGTCGGTCTGAAACGGAAACAGCTCCGGCCTGGTCCTGGGGCACAGTGAATTCTACTTTTAGGGTGCTCAAATCTTCAAGACTGGTAAGTACCTGACCGGGAACAAGGTATGCACCGGTACTCACCCGCCGGATTCCTGTCTTGCCGGAAAACGGGGCCCTGATTTTTGCCTTTTCGATCATCACCATGAGCAGTTCACCCTCGGCTTCCAGTACCTTTCTGTGACTTACCGTTTCTTCATGCTGATGCAGGCTGGTACCTCCCGATTTCAACAGGTCACTGCTCCGTGTTTCTGCCTGGATAGCCAGTTCAAGCTGCGCCCTGTTCTTTTTCAGGGAAGCGGTATAGTCCGAATCATCCAGTTGAAAAAGCACACTTCCTTTTCTGACAGTACTTCCTTCCTCAAAAAGGATAGCTACGACCCGGCCCGGTATTTCGCTCACAACATCCACCTTTTCGTCAGCCCTGAGATAACCGACGGCCCGAATTGGGAAAGCAACAGCAGTATCCCGTACCAGATAGGCTTCAACCTGAACAGAAGGAGGTGCGACAGCAACAGCCTTTTTTTCATCTTCCCTGCATCCGCGGAAGATTTTCAGGAAAACCAGGATTAAAACGATACAGGCGACGGCAGGTAAAATGAAGTATTTTCTCATTATACATTTATAAATGATCAGGAAATGAGCGTCCGGCAAACCTCAACAGGAACGATGGACAAAATCTGCCAGGGGGAAACAATACCCTAACCGTTGTACACGATGGAAAGCAGGGTGATATCGTCCGACTGAGGAGCACCGTCAACAAAAACATTCACATCGTCAAGCGATTCTTTGATAATGGATTCAATTGAACTGTCAAGACGAAGGCTCAGGAATTCTTCCAGTCTTTCTTCACCATATGCCACTGCTTCCCCGTTGAAAGCTTCTGTTACCCCATCGGTATAAAGGAAAAGTTTCTCACCCGGTTCCATGGTAAATCTTTTTGAGAGAAATTCAAAATCTTCCATGATACCTAAAACGATACCCCCTGTCATGGGAATTTTCCGGATACCCGAGGCAGTCAGCAGATAAGGCGGATTATGACCGGCATTCACATATTCAACCTCTCCTGTAGCAGTATCCAGAATGCCGTAAAAAACAGTGACGAACATGGACGATACACTTTCATTGCACAGCAGGTTGTTCACATAACACATACATTCACGGGCTGACACACCTTTCAGTCCGGTGGCCCGTATCAGTGTCCGGCTGACGGCCATAAAAATGGCTGCAGGAATGCCTTTGCCCGATACATCGCCGATGACAAATCCCAGGTGATTGGAATCAATCAGAAAGAAATCGAAGAAATCACCGCCAACCTCTTTGGCAGCAATCATGGAAGCATAAATATCAAAATTATGCTGTAGGGGGAAAGGTGGGAAAACCTTTGGCAGGATAGCCTGCTGAATTTCGCGGGCCACATTGAGGTCATGCTGAATGGAAACGAGCTGATCGTGTTCTTCCATCGAACGCCTGACCGACATGATCTCTTCCAGAGTCTTATTGATTGTAATTTCAAGGTCTTCAAAATTGACTGGCTTTGTCACAAAATCATACGCACCCCGGTTCATGGCTGTGCGGATGTTGTCCATATCTCCGTATGCCGAAACAATCACTGTTTTTAATCCCGGATTTTTCAGTTCTTTCAACTTTGCGAGCAGGGTGAGTCCATCCATTTCCGGCATGTTGATATCGGAAAGGACAACCCCGATCTCCGGATATTCGATAATCTTTGCCAGTGCTTCCAAACCATTAAAGGCAAAAACAAAATCATAGGTTTTTTCACGGATCTGACGCCGGAATTTTTGCCGGATAAGCGGTTCCAGGTCTATTTCATCATCTACAACAAGTATCTTAACTCCAGGCTTTAGAAACTGATTCATCAAAATAAATATTTAGAAAAATTTGCATATTGTTAAAAACACTGATTTTTCTTGGTTTACTCTCAGTCAGCCGCTCAATGCAGAACAGTTTTTACATTATGTAATTAATTCGTATCAAAGATATTTTAAAAATAGTGATTTTTTCATTCATAAGAAAAATTGTGTTATTTTACACCATATATTTTAAGCTTTTTATCCATGGCAGTTCCGATTTTGTATGCCAATCCATTTCCAGGAATCCTAAGTTATGAAATTACTGAAAGTCATTTGTTCTATGGGAGGGAGTTACAGGTCCGGGAGCTTAAAAACAGACTTTTCGAAACCCGCTTTCTTGCCATTGTAGGATCGTCGGGATGTGGAAAATCATCTCTGGTGCAGGCAGGACTGATTCCGTCGCTGATGACCGATGAATCTGCGGGTTTAAGGAAATCATGGAAACTTGTATTGTTCAGGCCGGGTGACAATCCTATCAGGAACCTGGCAATTGCAATCGATGATCCCAGATACGATCCGGACGACATCGTTGAAAAACTAAAAGCCGGGGAAAACGGACTTGTGGATATTCTGACCGGGATATCGGCCCCCGGCAGTTCCATTCTGATCAGCATTGACCAGTTTGAAGAGTTGTTCAGGTTTAAAAGGAACAGGCTTTCAGCCGGCGCTTACGATGAAGCGAGGGCATTTACCGACCTGATCCTTGCAGCAATACGGCAGACTGATATTCCGGTTTACACCATTGTTTCCATGCGAACTGATTTCCTGGATGAATGCACCGAATTCAGGGAATTGGGTGAAATGATCAACAAGGGATACTATCTGGTTCCCCGGATGAACCGGGAAGAGATGCGTCTGGCCATCACCGGTCCGGTTGCAGCAGCCAACGGAGCCATAACCGGCGAGCTTGTTTCTATTTTACTCGAGGATATCGGCGAAAATGCCGATCAATTGCCGGTTCTGCAACATGCCATGATGCGGATGTGGGATAACTGGAGCATGAATAAAGCCGGCGACACCCCCATTTCGGAGGAGCATTACCTTGCCATTGGCACCATGAAGGAGGCGTTGTCGTTCCATCTTGAAGAGATTTATGCAGAATTGCCCGATGCAAGAAGCAGGTTTCTGGCAGAGAAAATTTTTAAAGCGCTCACCGACACAAGCGGTAAAAGCCGTGGAACAAGGCGCCCGACGAGGATCAGTGAACTTTGTACACTCACCAATGCTGGGGAGGAGGAAATCATCAGGCTGATCGAAAATTTCAGGGGGCCAGGGCGGGCATTTCTGATGCCTCCTGCCCATATTACATTGCATTCCGACTCCACCATCGACATTTCACATGAAAGCATTATGCGGATATGGGACAGGTTGCGGAAATGGACCGAAGAAGAGAGTGAATCGGCGCAGTTGTATCTCAGGCTCTCAAAATCTGCGGAACTTTATCAGGAAGGAAAGACAGGTTTATGGAGTGACCCCGAACTGCAGCTTGCCCTTCACTGGAAAGAACAAAACCGGCCAAATGCAACCTGGGCTGCACGGTACGACCCTGCTTTCGACCGGGCCATTACTTTTCTCGATTACAGCCACAAACAGCATGAATCGGAACTGGCAAAAAAGGAAAACCAACAGAAAAGAAATCTCAAAAGGGCCCGCAATTCTGCCATTGTTCTGGGTATTGCCTCCCTGATCTCAATCTTCTTCCTGATCATTTCACTGAACCTCCGTTTCAAGGCAGAAACCAGCCGGAAAGAAGCTCTTGAAAAGGAAAAACTGGCCGTATTTGAAAGAAAACAGACTGAAGAACAAAGGAAGGAAGCCATTCTTCAGAAGAAAATATCGGAGCAGCAGCAGCAAATTGCCGAACAACAGGAGATGATTTCAGAACAGCAAAGGCAGTATGCGGTGAAGCAGCAGGTAATTGCCCAGCAGCAGACGGCAATTGCCGTTGAGCAAAAAAAGCAGGCTGATGTTGCCAGCAGGAACGCCATGATTGCAAGGGACGAAGCAGAATCGCAGCGCCGGGAAGCCCTTTCCCAAAAACAGATTGCAGAAACGGAACGTATGAAAGCCGAGGAATCGGAAAAGGCAGCCCGGCGGCTTCGTCTTCTTGCCACATCGAAATCATTGGCTATTCAGGCTCTCCAGCTTCATACCACCGTCAGGGACGACCTGCCTGCACTGCTTGCTGTAACGGCCTTTCAGATGAATGCCGACAACGGGGGAGTTCAAACCGACCCGACCATTTACAAAGCATTGTCGGCTGTTTCATCCGACCAGGTTGTCCTCAGGGGGCATCAGGATGCGGTACGTGCAATAGCCATCGCCGGAAACGGGAAGGAACTGTATTCTTGCGGAGACGACAGCCGGGTGTTGTTCTGGAATCGGGATGAAACATCAAAACCCCCCGTACCGGTTGAAACACCTCCAAACCTGCAGGAATCGTTTCGCACCATCATCGTGACCAAAGACGGGAAGTGGCTTGCTGCCGGCACATCCGGCGGAAAAATCATTGTATGGAAAAAACCTTTCCTTCAGAACAAACCGATGGTTTTCGCGAACCACCGCTCAACAGTCAACAAGCTGGTGGCAGATCCGAACCGGAACCGTTTCTTTTCCTGTGGCTCTGACGGAAGGTTGCTACAATGGCAATACGAAGGGGACACATTTACTAATTCCCTTGCCGATTCAGTCCCCGGTGCAATCAGGTGCCTTGCCATCAGGCCCGACGGGCAGCAGTTGATTTATACTACCGGCGATGGGTTGGTGAAATCATTCATGGTTAGCCAACCGTCGGCGAAACCGTTTACATTGCTGAATCTCGGAGTTCCGGCCTTTTCGGCGGCTTTCTCGGGCGACGGAAAAATCCTGGCCCTGGGTTGCCAGGATGCTTCTATCCGCATATACCATCCTGCAGTCGTTCCCCTGATCGGTGAAACCCTTCTGGGCAGGCACCTTTCGGCTGTTACGGGCCTGGCATTCAGCTCCGGCAGCAACGAGCTGGCTTCCTGCAGCTTTGACTGGACCGTGAAATTCTCAGAATATCCGGTCAGGGAAGAAAATACAGTCGCCATTGAAGGACATGAGAAATGGGTATACGATGTACTTTTTACTCCCGATTGCAAAAATCTGATTTCATGCAGCGCCGATAAAACCATCCGCATTTCTTCGACCCGGAACAGCGAAATGGCTGAAAAACTTAAACTGAAACTCAGCCGGAACCTGACCCTGGAAGAATGGAAAAAAATGGTGGGTGAAGATATCCCTTATCATAAAACAAGTGAACATTTGCCTTAAACATACTGTACAACAAACATGGATGATCCGATGCAAACAACAAAGATATTGAGGTATATTTTGGTGTTTTTGTTAAATGGCGCAGGCAACCTGTTCTTCATAAATCTGGTTAACGGACAGGAATGCAGCGATGTAACCCTGAACGACGCCAGAAAATCGTATGAGCTGGGGAAATTTACAGAGGTAATTTCAGCCCTGAATCCCTGTATCCGGAACGGCTTCAACGAAAAACAAAAAGTAGAGGCATACAGGCTGATGGCGATGTCATGGCTGGCGGTCGATTCTATCGATCAAGCCAGGTCCGGGATTTCGGAACTTCTGATGATTAACCCGGATTATGAGGCAAACCTGTTTGATCCTCCCGGGTTTATACGCCTTGTAAACAGCCTGAAACTTGCGGGAGAAATCCAGTTGGTTACTTCGGTATCCAAAAAAGCAGAGAATATTACCGAAGCACCTGCGACGATCGTGGTCATTACGCGTGATGAAATTGAAAAACGGGGGTACAACGATCTCGTCGAACTGATCAAAGACATTCCCGGATTTGACCTCACCCTTTTTTACGGCTCTGAATATGCCAACATTTACCAACGGGGATTCCGGCAGAACAACACGGAAAAAACCCTGCTCCTGGTTGACGGGATCGAAGAAAACGATCTTTGGACCAACTGGGCCTATGTCGACCGGCAATATCCCCTTTCAAACATCGAACGGGTAGAAATTATATACGGACCGGCTTCCACGATGTATGGGCCCAATGCTTTTGCCGGAGTGATCAATGTCATATCCCGGAATTCGGTATCTGCAGTCAGGCAGGGGAAAATGATCGGAGTCAGTGCAAATGGTGCCTATGGGACGTACAATACCAGGAGCCTTGACGTGACTGTCTCAGGGGCAAAGCAAAACCTTTCATTTTCGCTGACCGGCAGAATGTTTCTGTCGGATGAAATGGATTTGTCGTCACAGGAATTTTTTGATTATGATCCTTCGGTTTACGACAACATTGATTATTTGTCGCTGCTTTCCGTAAAAAGCAATGCAAAGGAGTATCTTAAACAAAACAACCTCCCTGAAAGTCATCCCTATTACAGTTTTTCATCCGACTCATCCCGGCTGAACCTGAGTTTAGCCGGGGCTGAAGCAGCAAGGAAGCTTGACAAATCGGCCTACAACCAGATTATAAACGGTCATAAGATAGGTTTCAGCAACAAATCGAAAGAAGGCCTTTTGAACGGTAAATTTAACATCGGGAATTTCACCATTGGATTTCAGACCTGGAAATACAGCCGGGGGTCCACAACACAATATACCGACATCTATGTTCCCGGCTCGGACAACGGATTTAACTGGGCACCCAGGCTTACCTGCTTTTATACGAAATATGAAAACCGCGTTCACGATAAGCTTTTCATATCGAATCTTACGACTTACAGGATCCATACCCTTACTGAAGATTCAAGGTTTGTCTCCCTTACAAACTATGCAAGGGGAAATAAAGGCCTGGCCGCACTGGTCAGAAACGAGGAGCCTGCCTGGACCACACAATATGCCTACGAAAGTTCAAACCAGTTGAGGACAGAAATGAAAGCCATCTATACACCGTCGAACAGATTTGACCTGGTTTCGGGGATAGAACTCAGGCACAGCAATCTTCAGGGGTCCTATCTTTTCAGTTTATCACCTACCCCGCAGGATTCGGCTGTCATACAGCCTTCGCCCAAAGGCGGGAATTCGTTCAATGTATTTGATGCCGGGATATACAGCCAGGGAACCTATGCAGCTATGAAAAATCTCAGGTTCACCCTGGGAATCAGGTACGATTTCAACAGGGTACGCAGCAGAAACGGATTCGGAAGCGAAATCAGCCCGAGGTTTGCAGCGGTTTACTCGCCCGGGAAATACACGTTGAAAGCTATCTATTCCAGGGGGATCATGAATGTATCAAACTGGACCAAATACTCCTCGGCAGGGAACAGGATACCCAATCCCGACCTGAAAACCGAAAATATTCAGAACCTGGAACTTTCCGGTGCATACCGGTTAAGCAAGAATTTCAACGCCGACCTGAACCTTTACCGGAATTATATCGATGATGTGGTGGGAACCGTCGCCATCCAGGAGCGCCATGGAATGACACAGAACGACAATATCGGGAAATTCATGATCACCGGGGCACAGGCCAATATTTTTTACCAGAACGAGACTTTGACAGCATGGATGAACTATACCTTTTGTTATCCACGGCAAACGTTTTCTGAAACAGGAAAAGTTGACAACCGGGTAAGTGACATTTCGTCGCATCAGTTTAACATCGGAATCAACAAGCGTTTCTCCGACCATTTCAACCTTAACCTGAGGAGCAATTTCACCGGAAAGCGGAAGACAGGCCCGGGAACGACCGTTCCCCTCAACACCGCCAGTTTTCCGGCAGTAGCCGTATTCAACGGAACTATACTCTACTCGGAACTCCTGAATATCGCCGGACTGGATTTACAGCTTGTATGCAACAACATTCTCAACAAGGAATATTACCATCCCGGGACAAAGGCAGCCGACGGATATAACAATCCTACCGGGATACTTCAAAGAGGCAGGCATTTCCTGATCCAGACAAGGTTCAACTTCTAAAATCGTTTAACGAAATGTGTTCCTATACCAAAATAACCGATCCGCGCAGCCTCTGGGGAGGCTTGTATATGCCCGGGCATCAACTCCCGGTGCCGGAAGGAAGCCTGAGGACAGCTATTTTCGGAAGTACCGGTGCCGGGGAATTGCTGATGGATTCGCTCATCCGGTTTGAACATAAGTTTCCCAAACTCCTGAAGATAGTAGGCGTAGCCACTGATGATCCGGTCGATCCCGATTCTAAAATTTCAGTTCAGAAGCGAATCTGGAAATATTACAGGGAAGAAGAAATGATCCGGATGATGAACCGGGTCATTTCATTGGTGACCGATGCCGGAATTCCCTGCTACACAGGGGGTGTGAAAACCGGATTTTTCAGGGATCTGTTCATGCAATGGAATCCTGAACTTGTCATTGTTTGTTGCTTCGGCCAAAAAATAGATTCCATATTATACAATTACCCGGATTACGGGATGTATAATTTTCACCCCTCCGACCTTGCAGCCAAAATCGGGTTAGGTGCCCGGCCTTTTCACGATACAATCAACAATGGTAAAAGAATATCGGTAATGACCGTTCACCGGCTGACCGAACAAATCGATGTCGGACCTGTGGTGGGCAATTCACCCCCCATTTACATCCTGACTGCCGACGGCAAATACCCTGACAACATTCTGAGCCTGCAGGAGAAAATCCCTTCGATATGCGGATGGCTTGGGATTCAGTTGGTACAAGAGGTCATACAAAAAAAAGAGTCGGGAATAAAAGGTGATATCGGCACAATTGATTTCGATTCCCTGACACCGGAATACATCAAAGAACTACTGATGCGACCGGTGGTCAACAACCTGGAAGAAAGATATCTTTTGCCGTTGCATGATAGTATCCGTTCACTTTAAATGGGTCTGCCGATATTTGGAAATTCAATCCATGAAGAATCACATGAATAAATCGAACCATAAACTCACCCCCTTCCCCTCTCTTCGCGAAGAGAGGGGTGGCGCCCGCAGGGCGACGGGGTGAGTTGTTTGAGTTTAAAGGCACAAACAAGATCAGTTCATATAACAAGAAACAGGAGAGATCACATGGCATCCCAGCACTGGTTAGCAAAAATATTCAATGTCAGGAACGACGAAATGAAGCCTGTGCTTTATCTGATGGTGTTTTCGTTCTTTGTCGGATTGTCCATGTCGTTTTATTTTGCTGCCTCCAATGCCATTTTCCTGAAGCATTTTCAACGGGGGATGATTTCATTGTCCTATATGGCATCGGGAGTTGTTGTCTGGGCAGCCTGGTGGATTCTGTCACGGATCGACAGGAAACTCAATCTGGAATGGCAACTGATTGTTAAATTCCTGTTTGTGTTCAGCACGGTATCTGCCATCAGCGCCGGTGTCTGGTTTTATGATACCCCGTGGATCGTTTTTACCATGTTCACCTGGATACGCATCCTCGTATATGTAACGCTGGTCACCTTCTGGGGGCTTGCAGGCAAACTGTTCAATATCAGACAGGGGAAAAGGATTTTCGGCCTTCTTGGAGTCGGTGAGGTGATTTCCATTATCATAGGATATTTTTCCATTCCCCTGTTGTTGAGATTTCTGAAAGCTCCTGATCTTCTTTTTCTCTCGTCGGGTGCCCTTTTTTGTTGTCTGATCCTCGTCGTTCTCATTCTGCGGAAATTCCGTGAACAACTTTGCGTTGCAGGCAGCAAACCCGAAAAGGCAAAAAAAGAATCCGCATCCGGATTGAACTATCTGAAACTCATCAGAAAGCCCTATTTCCTGCTGGTATCGCTGATGGCACTGCTTCCTATTTTCGGATATTTGTTTGTTGATTTCCTGTTTCTGGCGCAGACAAAAGTGGAATTTTCAAACAAACCGGAAACAATTGCCAGTTTTATGGGCATCTTCCTCGGATTTGTCGCTCTTGTGGAACTGGGATTTAAATTGGTCTCCGGACGCTTTATGAACAAATTCGGATTAAAACCAAGCCTGGTTTCCCTTCCGGTCATGCTTCTTGTCGGAATCATTTTAGCAGCAACATCCGGGACCATCTATGGTACCATCGGCCTCTTCTTTGTATTCATCTCACTTGCCAGGCTTTTCGAGCGGTCTGTCAGGGCATCCCTGTATGAACCGGCCTTTCAACTGCTGTATCAACCGATACCTTCCGACCAGCGCCTTATTTTTCAAAATCAGATAGAAGGAATACCCAAAGCTTTTGGTACCGTGGTCACAGGATTGATCCTTTTCGCATTTTCGGCCATTCATGCTTTGAACCTGGTTTTTTATACCTGGTTCTTCATCGCGGTTCTGTGCCTGTGGACATGGATATCGCTGAGAATGTATAAATCGTACCGGTTTATGCTGAAACTGAAACTGAGCACTCTTAGAACTCCTGAGTTGTCACCTGATGCACACATGGCAAAGATCATCAGGGAAACTCTGACCAGCGAAAGCGTTGGGCTGTTTGACAAAGTATATGATATTCTGGAAATGACAGAACCGATCATCACTGAAAAATCTCTGCTGAGTATTTATCCGGAATCAGACGAACGGCTGAAGCTGAAAATCCTGAATAAGGTTGACGAAAAACAGATGGTTCAGTCGTTATCGTTTCTAAGGATCGACGACACCACATCAGAATCGGGTGAACTGGAAAACCGGCGTCAGCAAGCTATACGCAATCTGGAACAGGCGGCTGAGTATTCTTTCGGATTCCTTTCGGAACTCAGTACCTCGAACGACAGAACCGACCGGTACCAGGCTGCCCGCCTGCTGGGATCCTCAGCACGTTATAATTCCTACAAACTGTTGCTGGCTCTGATGAAGGATCCGGATCAGGAAATAAAAAGGATTGCCTTAATCTCATCAGGTAAAGTTAAAAGGCATGAACTGTGGCCATATATCATTGAAAACCTGAGCCAGACTGAATATGCCTGGCCGGCTATGGTAGCCCTGCGGCAAATCGGGGAATCAATCCTTCCGGAACTTGATAACTTTTTTGTTAAAATGAACCAGGACAGAAACACACAGCTTCGAATCATCACGGTGATTGAAGAGCTGAGGGGGTCTGCTTCGGTCAGGTTTCTCAGAAAATACATGAACCATCCTGATAAGGATATCAGGCGACAGGTTCTCACTTCACTGAGTAACCGCAGGTATCATGCAGCCTCATCCGAAATCGCCCAAATCAAAAACAACATCGAAGAAACAACCGATTATATTGCCTGGCTGCTGGCCACCCTCCAGGATATCAGCCATGTTTCAGGTATCACTGAGCTTCAGTTAGCCTTGCTGACCGAACTTGAAGAAAAGAAGGAGTATATATTCAAATTGCTCGCTCTTTTGTATGAATCAAAAACAATCGGCTATATCCGTGAAAATATTGAGAGCAAAGAACCGAATGCAAAGCTCTATGCTTTGGAAATAGGCGATATGATCATTGAGGATGATGTCAAAGATCTGTTTTTCCCGCTTTTTGAGGATATTACAGTCCAGGAAAGACTTCAACGGCTTTCGGGCAGGTTCCCACAGGAAAAGATGCACTTCGTTGACCGGCTGCATGATGTTATAAACCAGGAATTTACCCTGACCAACCAGTGGACAAAAGCCTGTGCCATCCTCCAATTAAAGAATCTGAACCTTGATGATTGGCACCCCACATATAGGATTCTGGCGGCGAACCTTGTCAATCCCAATCCGTTGTTGAACGAATTGGCAGCATCGGTCCTTCACCATCTGGATTATGATTTTTATACGGAAACCATCTCCCGGTTTAATCCCGGGAATTATCCAATGATTTCAGCCCTTGACAAAAAAATCAGAGACCCTGAGTTGAATTCCGGATTGCTCCTGGTCGACAAGGTGATGATATTAAGAAATACAGAATTTTTTAAGTTGATACCTGAAACCAGAATCATCGATTTCCTCCTGAAAAACAAGGGAATACGCTTCGAAAAAGGATGGTTGCAACCGGATATAACCATGAAACAAGGTCTGATAATGACGTCCGGTTCCGGCTATACTATTTTTCTTCCGGAATACAGCTTGTACGAATTACTTTACAACTCCCCTGAAAATATCAGGAGACTTCTTCGTTCCATTCAAATTCACCCTAATTCATGAAGGATTATGAAGAAACTGCTCATTTTATTTCACTTACTGATCATTGGCACCATATTATCAGGGCAAAACAACAAAGAAAAGGGATTCCCTTTTCTCAGGAATTTTGCCCCCTCCGAGTACAAAGCCCACGCTCAGAATTTTTCGGTTGTCACTGACAGGAAAGGACTTGTTTATTTCGGAAACTTTGCGGGAATCCTTCAGTACGACGCTGAAAGCTGGAGACTGATTCCCACAGGTGAAACCACCAGGGTCTCCGCTCTTGCCACTGACCGGAGTGGTAAAATATATGTGGGCGGAAGGGGTGAGATCGGAATGATCGATCCGGAAGGATCAGAAGCTGTTGTCTTTCAGAATCTCCTGTCGGGCAAGAACTTAAGCTATCCTCCGTTCACTGATATCCTCCAGGTATTTGCCTTCGGCGACAAGGTATATTTCATAGCCCGGAATCTGGTCTTCACCTACGATGGCCGGGATGTGTCGGTTTGGGTATCCCCCGAAGAGATCACCGGAGGATTTCTTGTTGACGAAGTTATTTATTTACAGATCAGGAATCTTGGACTGGCAACTTTTTTCGGAGGCAGGATTACCGGCACGCTTCAGACCGGATTGTTTGGAGAGGCTGTTGAGGTCAAAGCGATGCTGCCGCATTCCGGCGGCAGGGTTCTGGTGGCTACAGGAACCCAGGGATTGTACCTGCTTGAAAACGGCTCTCTCACTGAATTCACAAATCCGGCGAACGAATTCCTGATGAAAAACCTGGTTACTTGCGGCATCAGGCTCACCGACGGAACATATGCGTTGGGCACAGCCAGGGCAGGAATTGTCGTTCTCGACGACAAAGGACGTATTCTTCAGGTCATTGACCGGAAAGCTTCTCTTCGCGACAACTTCATCCAGTCGTTGTATTCAGCAGGAAAGAATACGGTTTGGGCCGCTTTGAACAATGGGATATCAATGATCGAAATCCCATCACCCATGACGTTTTTTGACGAAAAATCGGGACTTTCAGGAGCAGTAAACCAGGTTATCAGATTCGAAAACAGATTGTATGTCGCTACTTATCAGGGATTGTTTTATTACGAAGAAAACAATTTTGAATTTTTACCGGTCCCCGAAATCCTGTCGTCATGCTGGAGTATGGTTCCGTATAGAGATTTTCTTCTTGCCGGGACTTCGCAGGGGGTGTATATGGTTAAAAGTAAAAAGGCCACCCTGGTCAAACCGGGATTTGCTCTTTCGCTGGCCCGTTCACCCCGGGATACTTCCCTTGTTTTTTCTGGTGAGACAAGGGGTCTGTATTCATTGAAACAGAATGGATACCAGTGGCAATCGAAGAAAATCGAAGGACTCGACGACAATGTCCGTAACCTGGTGCCTGACAACCGGGGAAACCTATGGGGAGTTTCCCTTACCAAGGGAGTGTTCCGGTATTCTGAGGGAACAAATTCTTTGGTATTCTTCGGAGTCAATAGTGGTCTGCCCGAAAAAACAGCGATTTCCATCAACCGGATGGCCGACAAAATGAGCTTTTGCACCCGCTTGGGGGTCTTTTTCTTCGATGACTCCGTCGGGAATTTCGTTCAGGCCAGGCTCACCGCAGAAGGAACTGAAGATGAATGGTTCTCCCTGATTTCAGAATCGGCAGGCGGGGATCTCTGGGTCAATGAAGGTGATGAAACCCACATCATGAAACTGGTAAAACAGGAAGGAAGATACGTGCCCGAGAAGATTCCTTTCCTGCCGGTTGCCGATCTGGTAGTGAAGAATGTATATCACGACAAGGATGGAATAGCCTGGTTCGGCACCCCCGACGGCCTGATCAGGTACAATTCGGGTATCCCGAATGACAATATGGAAGCTGCACCTGCCCTAATCAGGAGAATCGTTGCAAACAACGATTCGGTGCTTTACAACGGAAACGGTGAGCCAGCGGCAAACCTGAACGGTAATAACAAACTCGTGTTGGATTATAAAAACAATTCACTGCGGTTTGAGTTTTCTTCTCCCTTTTACGCACCCAAGGGGAAAAACCAATACCGGTATTATCTGGAAGGATTTGAAGAAACCTGGTCAGACTGGACACCCCAATCCAACAAGGAATATACAAACATTCTGGCTGGCAAATATATTTTCCATGTACAGTCACAAAATGTGTACAACAACACAGGAGATGAAACGAGTGTGGAATTCCAGATTCTCAGGCCCTGGTATTCTACCTTCTGGGCTTATTTACTTTATTTTATGCTCCTTGCCGGATTTGTTTATCTGATTGTTATCTTCCGTAACAGAAGTTTGATCAGGGAAAAACAAATCCTTGAACAACGCATTGCAGAGCGAACGGCCGAAGTAGTGAGGCAAAAGGAGGAGATTGAAAGCCAGTCTCAGGAACTGGCCAGTAAAAACGATGAACTGGAGAAAATCAATTCGGTGGTCAAATCAATCAATGCGGAGGTGAATTTTGAGAACCTGCTTCAGACACTGATCGATAAGCTGCGGGTCATCAGGAGCATCGACAAATCAGTTGCCCTGGTTTTCGATAAAAACGCAAACAATTACAAATTCAAGGCCGGTTTTGGTTGGCCCCTGCAGCAGGTCGAAAATATATCACTGTCTCTGGCCGATGCTGAAAACAGGTACCTGAAAAACGCGGAAGAGGTTTTTGAGGACATTTTTATTAAAACCGAATTTTCAACTTTCGATGATGTGCCCGTTCTCCGGGAACTGGCAAAACCGAGGACCCTCATGACTCTGGTAGTGAGGATCGAAAACAGGGTTGAAGCATTTCTGCTGTTTCAGAACATGAGCAAGGTGAACGCCTTTGAACCAAAAGACCTCAGTTTTTTCAGGAATGCAAAGGAACATATCATTTCTGCATTCATCCGCACCCGCATTCTTGAAGATTTGCAGAATACCCTTCAAAACCTGAAGGAGACACAGGATCAGCTTGTTCAGTCGGAAAAACTTGCTTCCCTGGGGGAACTGACTGCAGGCATTGCCCATGAAATACAGAATCCGCTGAATTTCGTCAACAACTTCTCATCCCTCTCTGCAGAACTGGCAACGGAGTTGCTTGAAGTCCTGCACGAAATCTCCGGAATACTTCCGGATGACAAATCGGCCGATATTGAAGAACTGGTGACCATGATTCAGAACAATGTTAAGAAGATTAACGAACACGGGAAGAGGGCAGAAAGCATCGTCAAAGGAATGCTTCAGCACTCCAGAGGCAAGACCGGTGAATTTGAACTCGTCGATATCAATAACATGGTGGCGGAATATGTGAATCTGGCCTACCATGGCATGAGAGCAAAAGACAAGAGCTTCAACACAGCCATCCGGACGCAGCTTGACCCGGAAGTCGGTAAGGCCAGCATCATTCCACAGGACCTGAGCCGGGTCGTTCTGAATATCGTGAACAATGCCTGTTACGCCCTGAATGAAAAAACCAGGAAAAATATTCCCGGATTTTCACCCGAGGTAGTGGTCAGCACCCGAAAAATGGACCATTTCATTGAAATCCGGATCAGGGACAATGGGACGGGTATCCCCGACCATATCAGGGAAAAAATCTTTAATCCGTTTTTTACGACCAAACCTACCGGCAAAGGAACCGGCCTGGGCCTGTCGGTAAGTTTTGACATTGTAAATAAGATTCACAAAGGAAAACTGGAAGTTCAGTCAAAAGAAGGTGAGTTCACCGAATTTATTATCACCATTCCCGAAACCCAATCCTGAAATTCATGGTTCACGTTCATTTTCGAATTCTATTACTCTCCCTGTTCCTGTGGGCATGTTTTCCTTTGGTGTCGGGGCAGACCATTTTCAAAATCAACCAGTACAACATCGTGTATGACGGCACCTTCATGCCTGTCGTTACCCTGTTTGCCAACCAGCAACTGAACGAAAAAATAGGCTTTGCATCCTATTTCTATGTTAACGGGACTAAAAACAGCAGTTGGGGCGAAGGACTGGCAGGTCCCATGTGGACACCGGTCAGACCATTGACACTCGGATTCCTGGGTGGCTTCCAGTCAAATGAAGATAAGCTGTGGCGTGTCTCCCCGATTATCCTATTGAACAGCAGTAAAATCTCAGGGTTCGGAGCTTTTGAATATGGAGGGAAAAGGCACCGGTGGGACCTGATGTGTTTTTATTCGGCTCCCCCGTTCAGGTGCGGGGCTGAGCTGATCAGGTTTTACAAGATGTTCGCAGCGGGTCCCAGGGTCGAATTTTCGTTCCTGAAAAACCAGCCGGTTACCATCTTCTACAGCGCTCTCTGGAACTGGAAAGATGAAAAATATGCCTCCATGTTCGGAATTTTCACTACATTCGGACCTAAACAATAAATCCTGACAGGATGAACTATATCATCACTTTGTTGCCGGTTGTTTTATTTCTGTTTGTTCTGTTTCTGTTTGACAGCTTCAAATTGGTAGGGTTCCGAAACCTTGCCTTTGTATTTCTGGCAGGATGCAGTGCAGCAATTGTTGCCTACCTGCTGAATAGGGGGATTGTCTCTTTTTTTAACCTGGATTTTGAAATCTATTCGCGGTATTGGGGGCCATTCATTGAAGAAATCCTCAAAATCATGGTGATCATCATCCTCATCAGCCGGAAAAAGATCGGGTTCATGATCGATGCCGCCATATACAGTTTTGCTGCCGGTGCCGGTTTTGCTGTTGCTGAAAACATTTACTACCTGACCGTTGCAGCAGACCCCGACCTGGCTTTCTGGACCCTCAGGGGATTGGGTACAGCCATTATGCACAGCGGTTCCACCTCCCTTTTTGGCATCATCCTGATCGGAGCCCTGAATGCCGGAAAGAAGCTTTATACAGGTTTTATCGCCGGACTTGTAATCGCATTTCTGATCCACTCATCTTATAACAATTTCTATTTTCATCCGATCCTTCAAACCGTTCTGATATTGATCCTGATACCCGCTTTACTGATCATTGTATTCCGTTTCAATGAAATTCAGCTTCAGAAATGGCTTGAAGTGGAGTTCTTCAGCGAAGCCGAACTATTGGCGAAAATAATGAAGGGGGAGTTTTCCGGCTCAAAATCAGGGCAGTATCTTGCCCGTCTTAAAGAGTACTTTCCCGCGGAAACCATCGTTGACATGTACTGCTATATTTCACTTTACCTGGAACTTTCCATCAAGGCAAAGCGAAACATCATGCTTGCCGAATGTGGATTGGATATGGTGAAGGAACCCGATCTTGACAACAAACTAAAAGAGTTCTTTCAACTTCGCAGGTCACTGGGGAAATCGGGTGAACTGGCCCTGTCTCCTATGCTGAAGATGAAACAGCGGGATTTCTGGAAACTTTCCCGCCTGTAAAAATATTATCTTCCGATAAAAAAGAATGATCTGTTTTTTGGCAGACAAAATAGCCTGGATATTGAATTTCATGCTACTTTTTTAATTATTTTAGTCCAATCAAATTATCTTGCTTCATTTGTAAAATGAAGAACCGGATTATCAACCTAAAACTTGTATCTATATGAAAAAATCGGGTAACCTATTGACGGGAGTTCTGGTCGTCCTCGGTCTTATAGTCGGATTCTTTATCGGAGTTCTTATAAACTGGCCTCCAACTGATGAATCCAGATTGTCGGGGACAATCGGAAAAGTTGACAATTACAGGAACGTCAAAGTGTCGGAAAACGACATCAACCTTCGCAGCGAGCTGATGAACAATAAACAGATGCTGAGCGATTTCCAGCGTTATTATTCGTTTCACTACACAAATAACGTGCATAAGGGTGAAATCATCAGCGAATCACTTGCAGCGTTCAGAAATGTAGAAGAATTTGCCGGACCGAATCAGGAAAAAATTAACGCTCTGGACCAATACAATAAATTCATTGCCGAAGCGAGGAAAGATATTCTGATTGCCTTGATGGCACTTCGGAAAATTGCCGACGGTTCGGGGGAACAGAGCATCGGGGTTCCGTTGAACAATGCGAACAATGCTGTCGCTCAGATCAGTTACAAAGGAAAAGCCATCCTCGACATCGTCGAAGCTCTGGATGATTTCCTGAAAGAAAGAAAGAGCGGTTCATTCCCTGAACTGACCAAAGCTCATGACAGGCTCCTTCTTTGCCAGGTACAAACCTCGGTTGCCACCAACGACAAACTGATGATGAAATACCTTGACAAAAAAGAGTTCTTCGGATCAAAAGAAGACATTGGCCTTTGTTCGGTGGTGACACAGGACCAAGTAAATAACTCCGTTTCTTCCGACATAGCCGGCCTTGTAACTTCGTCAAATGTGGTCGGTTCTGCTGTGACTTATGATTCACAAAACGTTCAGGATATTGTGGTTTCTGATGTCTATAACGATATTTTCAATGACATCGTAACAATAGGGGTGACTTTTGATGCTGTCCAAAATTCAAATTGTATATTTGATGTTTCAAATTTTTCTGGATCGAATGTGATCGGGCTGGTGACCAGCAGTGGTCCCGATGTTTACGGAATTACTGTTCCACAATAACATAGCATGATCATGCAAGCAGGCACGATCGACGGGGTGCGGTTTTCCTTACGCACTCTGAGCGAAGAATCGTGTTGAGAAATGATGCATTTCACTAATACATCCATATCTTTTCAATCCATTGAAAAAATTCCAGATCATCGCTCTTGTTTTGATTTTGTCGTTGCCGGCTTTTGGCAGCAAAATCCCGAAGATTTACCACTACACCACCGATGGTCTTGGGATGGTTTATTTCGGGGAAAAGTATTCCTACCTTGTTCCTCATGTTATCGCCACATTTGGGAATGCCATGTCGTTTCATGAAAATGCATGGCAATATAAAAATCCCTTTACCAATGTTGTTTTAAACGACTTTTCCGATATCGGGAACGGGGGTGCGATTACCATGCCCCTGAATCAGGTGTTTCTTGGAATAGAACCATATAATTTTGCTTTTAGCATCATCCCCTCGAATGAGCGTTTCCAGTGGCTTTTCAACCATGAACTGACCCATATCGTTATGGGTGACAAACCTAACCGGCAGGACGAGATGTGGAGAAAACTGCTGTTCGGGAAGGTCATCCGGACCGAAACGGTTCCTTTGTCGGCACTCTGGAGTTACCTTACGGTTCCCCGCTGGTATTCGCCCCGCTGGTATCATGAGGGAATTGCCTGTTTCATGGAAACATGGATGTCAGGAGGGCTTGGAAGGGCGATGGGAAATTATGATGAAATGTACTTCCGCAGCATTGTGGCTGGGAATCATCCTTTATATACCCTAGTGGGACTGGATACCGAAGGGACTGTTGTCGACTTCCAGGTAGGAGCCAACTCCTATCTTTATGGTACCCGTTTCGTAACCCACCTGGCCAACCAGTACGGGATTGACTCCCTAAAGGCATTTTATGCCCGTACAAACGACAGCAAATCATTTTATGCCTCACAATTCAAAAAGGTTTACGGGGAATCTGTCAGAAAAGCCTGGAGCAAATGGATTGACTCAGAAATGGAATTCCAGCGGGAAAACATCAAAAGAATCATGGAATATCCCCTTACTCCATTTTCACCGGTAACTGAGAAACCATTGGGGAATGTATCAAGATATGGGTACAATCACAATACCGGCAAAATATACCTCGCATTCAACAATCCCGGTAAGATTTCACAGATTGCCGAAATCGATAAAAACTCAGGGAACATACGAAAAATAGCCAGACTTGATTCACCAACCCTATACAATTCGACCCATTTTGCATACAGCGCAGGGAAAAACAAAATCTTTATCAGCGAACAGAATACAACTTACAGGAGCCTGGTTGAGGTGGACATCCCGACAGGGAAGAAAAAAACACTGATCCGTTTTTCCCGTACCGGGGAACTGGTATTCAATCCGGCTGACAACAGCATCTGGGGCATCCAGCACAACAATGGATATGCGGTTCTGGTAAAGATTCCGGAACCCTACAACAGGATTGTTCCCATGTACACCGCCGAATTCGGGAAAGCACTTTTCGACCTTGATATTTCAAACGACGGAAAGCTGCTTTCCGCATCTCTTTCCGGAATCAGGGGAGAACAATCGGTGATCCTGTTCAACCTCGAAGAGATGGAAAAGGGCAAGATCAACTTCCGGACTGTGTTTCAGCTGGAAGACAATACCCTGACACAGTTCAAATTTACGGCCGACAACCGTTTCCTAATCGGAACATCTTACTATACTGGCGTTTCAAACGTATGGCGTATAGAAATTGAGACAGGCCGATTTGAATTGATGTCAAATACGGAAACAGGATTTTTTATGCCCCTCCAGGTCGGCAACGATTCTCTGTTGGTATTGAAATTTGAACGCGACGGGATGGTCCCTGGTATCATCCCGGTTCAGGTTCTGAACGATGCCAATTCCATTGAGTTCCTGGCCAACCGTGTCCACCGGAAAAATCCCCAGGTGGAGGATTGGTCGCTTCCACCTGCACCCCGTCAGGAATTCGATTCGACCAGGATGTCGGAAGGAATTTATCAACCGGTGAAGCGGATGAAACTGATCAATGCCTTTCCCGATTTGGCCGGATTTAAAAAGACGGTTGCGGTGGGATACCGCTTCAACTTTCGGGATATGGTCGGGCTAAGCGATCTGACTCTCTTCCTGGGAGGGTCTCCCTGGAGTTCGTATCAGGGTAAGCAGAAAGTGCATGTCCAGCTTGACTGGCGTTACATGAACTGGAAGTTTTCGGCCGCATACAACAAAACCAATTTTTACGATCTCTTCGGGCCTACCCTTCGAAGCCGTGCGGGTTATGCTGCCGGAATCGGGTACGAAAGAGTGAATACAATCAGGAGTCCGCTCAAATTTAACTATGGTGCAGGTATTTATACCTATGGCGACCTGGAGGTTCTTCCGCAATACCAGAATGTAGCTACGGCCATCCGGAACCTGTATGCTGCCAATGCCAGGTTCGGTATCTCCAAACTCCGGAAAACTTTAGGAGGAGTTGAGGACGAAACCGGATATGAATGGAAAATCACAGGCAGTTCCATGCTGGCAAACGGGAAAGTATACCCCGATCTGGTATCCGAACAATCTTTCGGAATACTGGTGCCAGGAATCAGAAATAGCTGTTTCTGGATCAGAAACAGCCTGGGTCAGTCGTTCGGGAACAAAAAGTCAGAACTTTCAAAATTTTATTTCGGCGGATTCAGAAACAACTATGTCGACTGGCAACCAGCCGAACAATACCGTAACCTGACCGCCTTCCCCGGAGTTGAGATCGATGAGATACCTGCCCGCAATTTCATGAAAACCATGGGGGAACTGAACCTGAAACCCATCCGGCTTAATAACTTCGGGGCTACCTGGCTTTATCCCACTTATATCAAATCTACCCTGTTTTCGACACATTTGCTGACCGATTTCGACTATCCGGACCACAGGAGGAATGTTTTCAATTTCGGATTGCAGATAGACATCCAGCTGGTTCTTTTTACCTATATGAAAACAACCTGGTCGGCTGGCTACGCAATCAAAACTGAAAAAGGCCTCAACCGGCAGGATCAGTTCATGTTTTCACTGAAACTGCTGGGTAACTGAACTCTGGACTTCGGATTTCCTGTGCAGGTATTCCACAATTCACCACTCATATCCGGAACAAATATTTTCATGGAATCAGACAAGGTTTCTTATCAGAAATATTACTATTTTTGAAAAATCAGGGTATGCACCATTCCGGTTGAACCGCTGTTGGAACCTTGGAAAAGGTCATCCGAAAGACCGGAACCTGGTGTTTCCCGGTTATCAAATATTAAATTATCAATTGAAAATAATTCATTCTACATTAAATCATTCGTTTATGAAAAAGTATTTTTTACTTGAAATGATTGCCATCATCCTGGTGTCAGTGGTCATATCAGGCTGTAACAGGAGCGGCAAGAAGGTAAAAGGGGTTACTTCTGAGGGAAAAGTAGCTTCGGTTGAAATAGGAGTGTTCGATCCGGTAAAAGTAAAGGACCAGATTGTCGAAGTCATACAAAAGTCCCCGAAAGCAATTGAAATTGTAGACCTGTTAAACAAAGCAGGAGCCTCCTATATTTATGAAATGACCATTCCTGTCGAAGACATTGAAAAAATGATGACCTCCACTCAAAAAGCACTGGGATTGGGCATGTACGGATTCGACGGCAAATATGCATCTGTTTATAACAGAAGTGACATCAACCTTAAACTTGTGGATAATTTAAACCGGTTGATTACAGAACTGGGGATGCAGGATGAATTGTCGTTTGCAAAACAATACTCGGAGCGAATCCTTAAAAACAAATCAAATCCAGATTCCATCGACTTTCTTGTCACCCAGGAATTAAACGACTACCATCAACACATGAAGACAAGCACAAAAGCTGATGTTTATGCACTTTCAATTATCGGAGCGAATATTGAAGCCTTGTATGTATTAAGCCAGATCACAATGCTTGCAAATGACAAATCCAAACTGCTGGAAGTGATGAATAATCAGAATGAACGTGTGCAGACCCTTGATACATTGCTGGAAATCATGTCGGGTGACGAGAATGTAAAACCTTATTATGAGGCCGTTCAGCCCGTGATCAGGTTCTTCGAAGAAAGGACATCTATCACAGTGGATGATCTCAACACCATTGCCCCGCTGATTGAAAAAGCGAGGAACAGCGTACTGGATTAAAACCAACATCGATCTTCCCGTCAACAACCGCCGTTGATGAATGAAACGACCCTTCAGGCCCTGATCAACCTATTTGCGCTCTTCTCTGCCATTAGTGAATCAAAAAAAGAGGAGGCTGTCAGGAATTTTTCACTCTATCTCCAGGTACACCTGGGTATCTCCTCTTCGGGGGAATATTTGGAATTATTTTCAGAACTTCTCGATTTTTACGGAGTCAGCGGAGAGCCGGCATTTGCCCTCGACATGCAGCAGGAAGCTGAGAAAATCAGCATCAACATCAGAAGCCGGCTGCAGAAAGAAGAACAAATTATGGTATTTCTGCGGTTTCTCGAACTGGCTAAAAGCGGAAACCCCGGAAAAGCAAACTTTCTGATCACTGCCCTGGCCCGTGTTTTTGAAATCGGTAAGGCTGAACTTGAGAAATTTACAGCCTTTATCTTCCATCGGTCCCCATCGGAGGGGGCTGAATCGGAATTCCTGGTGATTGACAATAGGGAACCGGTTCCCGGCAAACTACATAAGCACATCTGTGAAAAAAAACTGGACGGATCGATTCTGTTCATGCAATCATCCCTGATCAGGAATTTTATTTTCATTTTTTCAGGAAATGATGAGCTGACCCTGGAAGGAAACCTGATTATTCCGGACCGTTTTTATGCCTTCAGGGAAGGAGGGATCATCAGAAGCCCGAAAATTTCACCTGTTTATTACACCGACGTAGTCTCTGCCTTTCTGAACAGGGAAACAACATCCTCTTTTATTTTTGCAGGACACGGCCTTGAATTCAGGTTCCGGAACAGCAACAACGGCCTCCACCGATTCGATTTTGCGGAACATTCAGGTCAACTGATCGCTGTCATGGGAGGGAGCGGTGTGGGAAAATCAACCCTTCTGAACATACTGAACGGCAACATCAGGCCGCAGCAGGGCAACATCACCATCAACGGGTTCGATTTGCACCTTCATCACAAAGAGGTTGAAGGGTTGATCGGTTACGTTCCCCAGGATGATCTTCTGTTCGAAGACCTCACGGTGTGGGAAAACCTCAGTTACAATGCCCGGCTCTGTTTCAGCGGGCACAGCCGGGAGCAAATTGACAGAAAGGTCGAACGGATCCTGCATGAACTGGAGTTATACCCTTACAAAGACATGAAGGTGGGGAGCCCCCTGAAAAAATTCATCAGCGGAGGCCAGCGAAAAAGGCTGAATGTAGCCCTTGAACTGATCAGGGAACCATCCATTCTTTTTGTCGATGAACCTACCTCAGGCCTCAGCTCCACCGACTCCGAAAAGGTGATGCTGCTGCTGAAGCACCAGTCGAGACAGGGCAGGCTGATTATCGTAAACATACACCAGCCCTCTTCCGCCATATTTAAACTCTTCGACAAACTATGGATCATGGATAAGGGAGGGAGGCCCATTTACACGGGGAATCCGCTCGATGCCATCATCTACTTCAAAAAAGAGATCAACCATGTCAATGCCGATGTCTGCGAATGCGTCAACTGCGGAAATGTAAATCCTGAGCAGGTGCTCGATATTGTCGAAACCAAAAAGATTGACAGTTCTGGCAATTTTACCACTGAGCGGAGGTTCTCACCCGAATTCTGGCATGAAAAATACCGGAAGAAATGGGAGGAAAAAAAAGAACAACCACCGGCAGAACCGGCAATGGCCCTGCCTGCGTCCGGTTCCAAAAGACCCCGATTGTGGGAACAGTTCAGAATATTTTTCTCCCGGAACCTCAGGATCAAAGTCACCGACCGGCAGTATGTTCTGATTAATTTGCTTGAAGCCCCCCTCCTGGCAGCGATTGTCGCCTATTTTACAAGGTTTTCAGAAGGAAACGGCTATCTCTTTTTTGAAAACAAAAGCCTGATCTCATACCTTTTTATGGCCATCGTGGTCATGCTGTTCATGGGAATGAGCGTCAGCGCCGAAGAGATTATCAAAGACCGGAAAATCCTGCAGAGGGAATCCTTTCTGAACCTGAGCCGTTTCAGCTATCTGAACTCCAAAATCATTTTTCTGTTCCTACTGTCGGCATTTCAGTCGTTCTCTTTTGTCGTTGTCGGAAACCTGATTCTCGATATCCAGGGAATGACCTTTGCGTACTGGCTTGTCTTATTTTCGGTTGCCCTTTTCTCCAACCTTCTCGGATTGAATATATCATCGGCCTTCGATTCGGTGGTTACCATCTATATCCTGATCCCCCTTTTGCTGATCCCTCAGATTCTCCTATGTGGCGTCATCGTCAGTTTCGATGATCTTCAGAGCAAGAATGCCGATAAGGATGCATCACCCGTGTTTGGCGACATGATGGTTTCCCGGTGGGCTTTCGAGGCACTGGCGATGAGACAGTTCAGGGACAACCGCTATATGGCTCCATTCTTCGGTTTGGAACAGGAAATGGCCAGGTCAAAGTTCATTTCCGATCTGCTTACCACCGAATTGACGGGGCAGATTGACCTGGTTTCGGGATGGCAGAATCTGAACAAACCCGCCGACACCATCGCTTCAAAACTGAATATCATCCACAACGAAATAGTGGAACTTGATGAACAAAATGCACTCCCTCCCTTTCGCTATACCGACCGGTTGGTTCCTGCCCTTTTTACCAGGGAGATAGCCGATTCGGCCAAAGCTCACCTTACGTTGATCAAACAACATTTCAACTCGGTTTACAGGGAGAACAGCAACAGGAAAGACAGGCTAATCAGCCAGATCAACAAACAATACGGGACCGGCTGGTTGTATGACCAAAAAATGAAGTACCATAACAAATCGCTGGAGAACCTGATGCTGAAAACCGAAACCAGGGAGTTTATCCGTACCACCCCCAACGGGATCATGCAAAAAGTTGCCCCGGTATACAAAATTCCCGATTTCAAAAACGGAAGGGCCCATTTTCTGGCTTCCTCAAAGAATTTTTTCGGAACGATAGTCGACACATTCTGGTTCAACATTGCATTCATTGCCTTCCTCTGCCTGTTCTTATACGTTGCCCTTTACTATGACTGGCTACGAAAGATTCTCTCCCTTTCTTCCTTGTTGAAATTCATCAGAAGAAAGAAAAGAAATGAATAAACACCGGACGGTTGATCCAACCCGGAAACAAGATTTCAGCCATGGAACTAATTTATGACATCGTTCGCCGGGACAATGACTTTGCCCTGTATGCAAACGGAAAACCTTGCCTTACTCCTTCGGGTAACCTGGTTGCACACACCAATGCCCGGCTACTGAGGCTGTGCATCAACCACCAGATGTTTCAAACCGAAAGAAAAATCAGTCCGATCAGGCTATTGGAACATCTTGCAGATGTTGCAGCCGGTTCAGACGGTGAACTCAGTTTTAATCCGGATGCAGAAACCGGGGACGATCCCTTGCTCTCGGGAACAGGTGAATTTGTATCGCGCGATTTGACACTACAGTTGATGCACGATCATCCCGGATGGGCAGATTTCGTTTTTCAAAACTCCTCAACGATTGCATCTTCACGAGCTAATTTTTTTCTCCCGAAAGCAACCTTCCAGACTGAAAAGGAGTATCTGACAGAAGTCATCAGGGAGTTTTCACCTGAAAAGAAAATAGCACTGAATGCGCTTTTTCTGAACAACGGGGCAGGTTTAACCATTCATTGCCTCCTGCTGAACGAATACCTATCGATTACAGAATATGCTGCAGGATTGATCATCTTTCGTTCAAGGCCGGGGTCATCAAGGGAACCCCTGTTCATGACCGGGGATGATCCTGCCGAGTTGATCGGTATCCAGGAACAACTCATTACCGACACTCTTCCCATTCTTGATTTCCTGACGCTTTGCAAAAGCGAAAACAAGGTTTCAGTGATTGAAGAGATTATCCGGAAAGGGGAAGACCAGCGAACTGAATTCAAAAGCACTCTTCGCTGGGATATCAGACAGGGATTGAAAAGTCAGGCCATTGAACACGCTTCTCTGAAAACCATTTGTGCCTTCCTCAACAGCGAAGGAGGCGATCTGATCATCGGCGTCCATGACGATGGATCCATTGGAGGTATTGAGGTTGACCTTTTCGGAAACGACGACCGCTTTCTGCTGCACCTATGGACGCTCATTAAAACCACCATGGGAGATGAAGTGGTTCAATGGGTGAACACATCTCTTCATAAATTCGGGGAGAAGACGATCTGCAGGGTGAACTGCCGGAAAGCCGTATCTCCGGTCTTTTTACGGCAGAAAGGATTTGATGAAGCTTTTTTCATCAGGACAGGCCCCAGTAGCAACAGTCTTGAAATCAGTGCCGCATTAAAATACATCGAACAACATTTCTGAATATTTTAAGCCGATCCGGTTCCGATGATGATATTATTTATTATTTTTCACATCGTTTTTCCAGGGATAGCCGCATTCAGTCCAAAGGATACCCCTATCGAATTCCAATAATTCAGATGAAGGAAAATGGAAAAAAAATCGGTACGACACTTTATCATCAGGAACAACATCGGGGAACTTCCGGCCTTTGCTGAAAAGGTGGAAAAACTGGCCGAAGAATGGGAACTTCCGTTGCCCGTAACCATGAACCTTAACCTGGTGTTGGAAGAAGCCCTGTCGAATGTCATTTTTTACGCTTTCACCGATAAAAAGGAACATGACATCAACATTGAAATGATCCTCTGTGGAAATGCTCTCACTATCACGATCACTGATTCAGGCATCCCGTTCGATCCCACCTCCAGGAAGGAACCCGACATCACCCTTCCGGTTGAAGAACGCCCGATCGGCGGACTTGGGATCCTTCTGATCCTGAAGATGATGGATAAGGTAGAATATGCAAGGATCAATAACCAGAATGTATTGACATTAACAAAATTTATCTGAAATGGACATCACAAAAGAAAAAAACGGTCAATTTACGGTAGTGAATATCGAAGGCAGAATTGATACCACCAATTCTGCTGTCTTTGAATCGGAGATTGAAGGACTTTTCAACAGCGGGGAAAAATTCCTGATCTTTAACTGTAGTGGTTTGAATTACATCAGCAGCTCCGGGTTGAGGGTATTTCTGGTTGCACAGAAAAAAACAATCGCATTGCAGGGGAAATTGTATCTGTGCAATCTCCAGCCTTCGAT
>CAYNBE010000014.1:0-31370 GCA_964395045.1 uncultured Prolixibacteraceae bacterium
AATATATGTTGATGTTGAGGCAACATGTCGTTGGTAATCAGCATAAAACGTGTTCCTGGTGAATGGGCACCGGCGATCTCGATTGCTTTGTTCCTGGCAACTTCTATGAGTTGCCCCTGAGTCGACAGAGCGTTCATGCTGAATGAATTGTCGATATACACCGCAACAACAGCACCGGCCTGCCGGGGAGTGTGCTTTTGCAGGGGAATATAGGGCTGTGAAAATGCAAACACCAGGGAAACGATGGCCAGAATTCTTGCAAGAAGGATCAGCAGGTGTTTGATCCTGGATTTTTTTTTCGATTCTTTCCTGATGTTTTTCAGGTAATTTACATTGCTGAAATAGACGGTCTGAAATTTTCTGAAACTGAACAGATGAATGACAATCGGTATGATGACTGTAAACAGTGCAAAAAGAAAAGATGGATAAAGGAATCTCATAGATAAAATTTCAACCGCCGTTGTTCAGGGTGCAAAAATAGCAATTTCTTTTTCTCCGGTTGATTTGAGATATCCCCTAAACATACCCGGTGTGTTAAAAGGCATTGCGATGTTCCCGTTGCGGTCAAGTGCGATCAGCCCGCCTGTTCCGCCTGCCCTGGTAAGTTTGTCCAACACAGCGCCGGCCGCCTTATCGAGCGGCTCACCAAGGTATTCCATCCTGGATGCAACATCCATGGCTATTCCCAGTCTGATGAAATACTCCCCATGTCCGGTGCAGGATACTGCGCAGTTGTTGTTGGCGTATGTTCCTGCACCTATCAGGGGAGTATCACCGATCCTCCCGTATCTTTTCCCCGTCATCCCTCCGGTGGATGTCCCGGAACTGAGGTTCCCGAATCGGTCGAGTGCCACACATCCCACTGTACCTGATTTGTCCTGAACTTCCTTGTTTATCTCCTCTCTTTTCATTTTTTTCAGGGCATTATAACGTTCCCTGGTGAAAAAGTAGCGTTTTGCGACCATTTCCACTCCCTGTTCCCGGGCGAACTTGTCGGCACCTTTCCCGCCCAGCAGAACATGGGGTGATTTTTCCATTACCAAACGGGCCAGCCTGACCGGGTTACGTGTTTTCCTGACACTGGCTATAGCTCCGGCTTTCATGGTGGATCCGTCCATCACGGAGGCATCCAGTTCAATGTTCCCCTCCCAGGTAAAAACAGCTCCTTTTCCGGCATTGAAGAGAGGACAATCCTCAAGGTACACAAATGCTGTTATGACTGCATCCATCGAAGTGCCTCCGTTGCGTAAAACAGAGTCTCCCTTCATAAGTGCTTTCTCTAAGTGCAAAAGATATTCTTTTTGTCTCGATTCAGGCATCTTTCCCTGGTCCATTACTCCGGCACCACCATGAATGACAATGCAGTGCTTGTTTTGTGCGAAAACCTGAAAAAAAGCGGACAGCAGAATAAAGGTCAGGGAAAGCCTGAACCAGATGTATCTGAACTTCATGGCATTTGTTGTTTTGATGTGAAATTAGTATAAATTGACTTACCTTCGTAAAAAAAGTAGTTATGGATCTGAACGCACTTCATTCGCTATCATACGGAGTTTACATTGTCACTGCTGAAGCCAATGGGAAGAAGGAAGGGTTTGTGGCAAATACGGTGTTTCAGGTTACCTCTGCTCCCCCCCGGTTTGCGATCAGTTGCAACATGAACAACACGACTTTGCCGGCTATCCTTGGGAGTATGGCTCTGGCAGTCTCTGTGCTGGCATACGATGCCCCCGCCTCCCTGATCGCTGAATTCGGTTATATGTCAGGTTCTGATTATGATAAGTTTACCCGTGTGACGACGATAAAAAAGAAAACCGGAGCCCCGGTTGTGACCGATTCAACGATCGCATGGTTCGATTGTACGGTTGAGAAAACGCTGGCACTCGATACACATGTTCTGATTGTTTGCCGGGTGCAAGACTGCGCGGTTTTATCGCAAGCCGACCCATTGACCTATCAGGATTACAGGAGAAAATACAAAGCTTCCTCTCCACGCAATGCACCAACTTACCTGGCATCTGATCTTGTGATTTCCGGTTCGCCTCAAGAAAAAGGCACTGTTCGTTTATCCGGGGTGAAAGAAGAGGAAAAGTTTGATGAAGAACCCTATATCTGCCAGGTTTGCGGATATGTTTATCGCCCTGAAGAGGGGGATCCACTGGCCGGGATTGAACCGGGCACTTCTTTTTCAGCTCTTCCTGAAGATTACAGATGCCCTGTATGCAACGCCGGAAAAGATTATTTCAGACCTATGTTCTGATTGAACTGTAAACGGCTGCATATTCGGATGGGCGCCCTTTGTTTGCAACCGGTTTGACGGTTTTGACCCGACTCCTTAAAGTGTTTTATGGGTTCCGTCGCAGAAAGGTTTGTTCCCCGAATGTTTGCAATTGCATAACCACACTTTCTTCGTTTCGTCGATTGTAAAAGGAACCGGTGTGATTCCCGAACCCTTGTGGGCACCGCTGCAAAAGGGCTGATTGGCGCTTTGCCCGCAGGCACACCAGTAATAAACTCCGGGTTCCAGGTTGACCATTGCAGGTTTCCTGTCAAAGATTTTCGGTTCAGACATGTGTTTCGTTGTTAGATGTATTGAAATTCTTGTTTTGCAGTTCCTTTAAGGAAGTTGTCATTTTCTCTTTTTAAAGATAAGGAAACAAAGGATAATTTGTATTTTGCATCAAAAAAAAATGAAAACAATCTGGATGGTTTTGTTTCTTGTTTGTATAGCCGTAAGCATGGAAAGTCAGGAACTCAGGAAAGAGATTTTTTATTTGGGGACTTTCACGTCGGAGGGTGCTGAAGGAATCTCACTCTGTTCATTCGACACAGCTTCAGGTGAAATCGCGGTGAAAGAGGTTTTTAAAGGAGTTGACAATCCGAACTATCTTCAGATTTCTCCTGACCGGGAGTTTTTGTATGTGGTATCCCGGTCACCTCAAGCCACCGGACAGATGTCGGGAAATTTACTGGCATACCGGATCAAGACAGGTGGTATCCTGGAGTTTATCAACAAGCAACCGTCACAAGGTGATGATCCATGTTATGTGGATGTTTCTTCCGACGGGAAGTGGGTTGCAGTTGCAAATTACGGAAGTGGATCGGTAGCTCTTTTCCCGGTAAGTGAGAAGGGATTTTTACAGCCGGCATCCTCGGTCATTCAGCATATAGGATCGGGGCATGATCTCCGGAGACAGGCTTCGGCGCATGCCCATTCGATTCGTTTTTTCGTACCCCAAGGTCTTATTTATGCAGCTGACCTGGGAGTTGACCGTCTGTATGTTTACAAAACAGAACCGGAAACCGGCCGGCTGATTCCTGCTTCGCAACCTTACGTATCCCTACCTCCAGGTTCCGGACCCCGACATTTTGAGTTTTCAAGGAACGGCACCCGGTGTTATGTTGCAAATGAACTCAGTTCAACCGTTTCAGTTTTGGAAAACAGGGAGAACCATCTCAAGCTGGTTCAGACGGTTTCAACATTACCGGCTGGTTTCAGCGGAACAAACTATGGTGCCGATATCCATCTTTCGGGCGATGGGAAAATTCTATATGTCTCAAACAGGGGAGATCAATCAATAGCAATTTTTAAGACACTGGAAGACGGAACGCTCGGTGCTCCGGTTCATGTTGCTACCCATGGCAACTGGCCAAGGAACTTTGCACTGGATCCGTCCGGGAATTTTATGCTGGTTGCTAACCAACGCAGCCACAACATCACTGTTTTCAGAATGGAAAAGGGGATTCCTGTTTTCACCGGAAAAGAGTTGAAAACTCCCGCTCCGGTGTGCATCAAATTTCTTTGATACTCCGTCCCCTGAATATTTACCAAGCTTCACAGGTTTAGCGATATTGAAACTCCCCGCCGCAGAGCAGCGGGGAATCTGATTCAGTCAAGGACTTCCTTATTGCGTTGTTTGCTTACCCTGCGGCAGAGCCGACGGGGAATGCGCTCACCGGAATTCAAAGATTCGCAGGTCGCTGTTGAAGTCTTTTAACCGGATTAAATGATAGTCACCAGTCAGGACAATTTTGAACCGATCAGTTTGATAAACTCCTCACGGGTGGCTACCCGTTCAAATGCACCCGTAAAGTCAGAAGTGGTGGTGATGGAATGTTGTTTCTGGATTCCCCGCATTTGCATGCAAAGATGATGTGCTTCGATAACGACGGCAACACCCAGTGGCTTAAGAGTCGTTTGAATGCATTCCTTGATCTGTGATGTGAGCCGTTCCTGCACCTGCAACCTGCGGGCAAATACGTCCACGATCCGTGCTATTTTGCTCAGTCCTGTGATATATCCGTTTGGAATATAGGCTACGTGGGCTTTACCAATAAAAGGTAAAAGGTGGTGTTCACACAATGAATATATTTCAATATCTTTTACAATGACCATTTGTTGGTACTCCTCCCTGAATTTAGCCGATTCCAGGATTTCAACAGGGTCCATTTCGTAACCCTGCAACAAAAATTGCATGGCTTTTGCAACCCTGTGAGGAGTTTTTATAAGACCGTCACGGTGAACGTTTTCACCGAGAAGTTCCAGTATCTTTTCATAGTGTAAGGCAAGTTCTGCAGTTCTTTCCGGATTGTATTTTTCAATTTTCCGGTAGCTGCTATCTTCCTTGTTGAACGAAAATTCCATCTTTTATTTTCATTTTTTCAATACAAATATTAACCTTTTTTCATAAAAACAGTATGACTAATTTTAAGAATTCATTTATTGTGTATAGCTGAAACATGACCAGAGCAAAAAAAGATACATCAGCTTCTAAAATCCTGCTGGTAGCAGCAACTGAATTGGAAGTAAAACTGCTTACCAATGATTGTGAAATGATACATGCTTACAGCGATCATTTGAAAACATACCGGTTTGGGAAGATAAATTTTGATATCCTTCTTTCGGGAATAGGTTTGACATTTACTACATTCAGTCTTACACACACCCTTATGTCTTATTCCTATTCCCTGGTGATCAATACGGGGATAGCAGGCACCCTTTCCGAACAGCTGAAGGTCGGGGATGTGGTTTGTGTGGTTGAAGAGGAATTCGGGGATTTGGGAATAGAAAGTGAGGCAGGTTTTCTAACCCTCTTTGACAGCGGATTCCTGCATGCCGATGAATTCCCCTTTGAAAACAGAATGCTGAAAGCCGATGGTGCGGAAATCGCAGGATCCCTGCCAAAGGTGAGGGGAATAACCACCAATATCAGTCATAGCCGTGATTCCACAATCAGTAAAATAAAAAGCCAGTTTTCTTCCAGTGTGGAGAGCATGGAAGGTGCAGCTGTGTTTTATGTTTGCCGCTATCTGGGTGTGCCCTGTGTACAGATCAGAGCGATTTCCAATAGGGTGGCACCCCGTGAGAATGCAGGATGGAACATCCCGCTGGCGCTTGAGAATCTGAAAGAGAGTCTTGAAAGGATTTTATCGGAACAAGCATGAATCATTCATGATTGTTCTCACTTCCATGAACAGGAGAATTGAATTCCGGTGAGCGCATTCCTGTCGACTCTGCCGCGGGGAGTTTCAATAAAATCCCTTGGACGGAACGAAGATTCTGCCTCTATTGTTGAGCGGAGCTTCAATTTACTATTTTTGCGGCAAATTTGAGACCAATGAAGTTAACACTTGGGTTTTCAACTTGCCCGAACGATACATTTATATTTGATGCCTGGGTTAATAAAAAGATCGACATCGAGGGACTTGAAGCGAATGCGATTCTGACAGATGTAGAAGATCTGAACAAACGGGCTTTTCATCAGGAAATCGATATTACAAAGCTGAGTGTTGGCGCTTTTTTTCAGGTTACCGGACAATACAGTGCTCTTACCTCAGGAAGTGCATTGGGAAGGAAAAACGGCCCCCTTGTGATTGGCAAGGCGGAATGCCAGAAGATTTCTGAACACGGAATCATTGCCATTCCCGGAATTCATACTACTGCCAATCTTCTTTTCACCCATTTTTTCCCGGAACTGGTGCTCAAACGAGAGATGCTTTTTTCTGAAATTGAAGATGCCGTGCTGAATGATGAAGTTGTTGCAGGGGTGATCATTCATGAAAGCAGGTTCACCTTCGAGAAAAAAGGACTTGTAAAAATTGCTGACCTCGGTGAATTATGGGAAAATAAAACAGGATTGCCTGTGCCTCTCGGAGTAATCGCTGTGAGCAAATCTCTGCCAGATGAAATAAAACGGAAGGCGAACAGGGTTCTCAGAAGGAGCATTGAATTTGCGCTTACAAATCCCGACTCTTCAAAGAATTTTGTAAGAAAATTTGCATGCTCTATGGATAATACGATTGTTGATAAGCATATAAACCTGTATGTCAATCAGTTCACTATTGATTTAGGACTGGAAGGGAAAGAAGCGATCAGGAGGTTGTCTGAAGTGGCCTCGGCAAACCGGATTGTTGATAAAATTGTGGATAATTTTTTTATTGATGAATAAAAAAAGAGACACTTCGGGACAATAATAAATATAACGGAAAGTTTATTCATAAAACGATCTGTATAAGAAAACAGAAAAATTGATAGCTGAATCAAACAGAAAATAGAATGATCGTTGTTACCGGAGCCGCTGGTTTTATCGGCAGTTATTTTGTAGGAAAACTGAATCAGGCTGGATTCAGGAATTTGGTCCTGGTTGACCGATATGATGATTCTACGAAGGAAAGGAACTTCCAGTCCAAGCAATATGCCCATCTGGTCGACCGGGATGATCTTTTCTCCTGGTTCGAGGCAAACAGATATAAGGTGGAGATGGTTTTCCATCTTGGAGCAAGGACCGATACCATCGGACAGGAAGCCGAAAGCTATGAATCCCTCAACCTGCATTACTCGCAAACCCTGTGGAAGGCTTGTACCGAATTCAAGGTACCCATGGTGTATGCTTCATCGGCCGCAACATACGGGCACGGTGAGCAAGGATTCTCTGACGACCATCATCATATCATGCACCTAAAACCTTTGAACCTGTATGCATGGTCAAAGCACGATTTTGATGTCTGGGTCCTGCAGCAGAAAAAAACCCCTCAGTTCTGGGCGGGGCTGAAGTTTTTCAATGTATACGGCCCGAATGAATACCATAAAGGCCGGATGGCATCGGTAGTCCTGCACGCCTATCAGAAAATCAGAGAAACGGGAGAGATGCGGCTTTTCCGCTCTCACCGGGACGATGTCGCCGATGGGGAACAAAAACGTGACTTTGTTTACGTCGACGATATTGCGGAAGTGATGATGTTTTTCCTGGAAAATCAGAATTATTCCGGAATTTATAATGTAGGCACAGGGAAAGCAAGAACCTATCTTGACCTGACGAAAGCAGTATTTGAAAGTATGGCCATCAATCCCGAAATCCAGTTCATCGATACCCCCAATGAGTTGCGTAGCCGCTATCAATATTTTACCGAAGCTGATATCCAGAAACTGCGCGAAATAGGATATTCCAAAGCTTTTACGGACCTCGAATCAGGAGTCAATGAGTATATAAACAATTATCTCGTTTCGGAAGAGTGTTTTTAACTGCCCCGGTTAAAATCCGCCCCACGGAATGAGAGCAGCCATGCAGCTCACATACACACTTCCGGATGTGAAGGGGTTAAATGCTCTCTCTCTTTTTTTACCGTTTCTCTCTGAAAGTGAACAATCTGTCGGCAAGTATTAGGATTGATGCTGAGAATATGGTAGCAACCACTACCATAGGAATTTTTGTGGCAGCCTCGGAAAATTTGCCAATCAATTCCTGAAATGACCGGATGTGGGGCAGCGTGATGTTCATAAACAGATTTCTTAAAAATACTGCCTGGGGAACACTGTTTTCACGCACGATTAACGAGGCCAATAGGATGATCAGGATAAAGAATGCTCCGATAATCCAAAAGCTCTTTCCCAGCAAAGGCTTGCAGTGTGACATTGAAGCAGTCTTACCCGAAGCAAGGATAGCTTTCATCACTTTTTCTTTAAATTCAGGTCCCGGAGATTCAATTTGAACATTTTTTATGAGATTCCTTAATTCAGAATCGTAGTCATATTGTTTCATATTTCGAGACATTCTTCTTTTTTGTTTATTTCATTCATCATGGTACGAAGCCTGTTCCGTGCCCTGAAAAGCTTTACTTTGACATTGCTTTCACCTAGACCTGTAACGGTGCAGATATCTCCGACAGGTAGGTCTTCATAGTAGTACATCATGATCAAAACATATTCATCGGCCGGCAATTGTTTCAGTGCGGTTTCGAGGTTCCTGAGCCGTTCATCAGCAGGGTCTTCCCCTGTCATGTAATTCAGTTCTGCTTCATCAATGGGCAGGGTGTCCGCTTTTGACAAAGGGAGTGCCTTTTTTCGCAAGTGCGAAATGCAATTGTTGTAAACGATCCGTAATAGCCAGGTCGAAAATTTCGATCCCCCCCGGAAAGACCCGATAGCCCTGAATGCCTTGATAAAAGCTTCCTGGGTCATTTCTTCGGCATCCTCCCTGTTCTTCAATAATTTCAATGCAACGGAAAATACGATATTCTGGTATTTCACCACAAGTAAAGAGAAAGCTTCGGAGTCTCCCTGCTTTACCCTTTCAATGATCATTCGCTCTTCCGGTTGCTTCATTACATCGGTTTAAAATTATAAGTTCTAAAGAAACATTTTGCAGAATCAGATGTCAGCCTGCGACAGTTAATTGATATGTAATAGTTAATCATTCCGGTTGGTCCCGACATAAGCCGGGGTGTTTATTTCATGTTTTTGACGCAAATCATGGTGAAAGGTTACATTCTCTGATCCGGATGTGTAACCGAACGGCACTTTATGCGTCAAAACTTAGAAATAAAAGTTATATGAATTAAAAACAAATTAGCCATGGAACCAATTGTAATTACGGTATCACTTTTTCTGATGATTTTCGCAATCTTTTATGTTCATTACACCACGAGGAACAAAGAAAGGATGGCAATGATCGAGAAGGGGGTGGATGCAGCTCTTTTTCAGAGACCACCCCGGTCATTCAGGGTATCAGGATATGCAACTTTCAAATGGGGACTTTTCCTGATGGGGCTGGCACTGGGATTGTTCGTGGGAGTTCTGTTCGAGCAATACTCCGGTTTGCCCGAAGCACCCATGTACATATCCATGATTTTCGTGTTCGGAGGATTGAGCCTTGTTCTGGCTTATTTGTTGAAGGATAAACTTGAGAAGCGGCAAAACTCCTGAGCCGGATCATTTTGTTCAGGCTAAGTCTGAAATGACATCTGAAAAAGAAAGCCATCACATTGAGGATGGCTTTCTTTTTTTTGATGAGAAGGTTATTTTTTAATCGTTTTAGCAAATCCATAAATGGCTACACTTCCTAATTCCTCTTCGATTCGGAGCAACTGGTTGTATTTTGCCATCCTGTCGGAACGGCTCAGGGAGCCGGTTTTGATCTGGCCGCTGTTGGTAGCCACGGCAAGGTCGGCAATGGTAGAGTCTTCGGTTTCACCTGACCGATGTGATATTACAGTGGTATAACCTGCACGGTGTGCCATTTCGATTGCATCAAGTGTTTCGGTCAGGGTTCCGATCTGGTTCACCTTGATCAGAATGGAGTTGCAAGCACCCAATTCAATGCCTTTTTTAAGGTACTCAACATTTGTCACGAAAAGGTCATCGCCCACCAGCTGGATTTTATCCCCCAGCCTTTTGGTATGATTCACCCACCCATCCCAGTCGCTTTCACTCATGCCGTCCTCGATCAAATCGATCGGAAACCTTGCTACAAGGTCGGCAAGGAAATCCACCTGTTGTGCAACCGTTCGTTTTACTCCGGATGAACCTTCAAATTTGGTATAATCATAAACCCCGTCCATGTAAAATTCAGAAGCGGCACAGTCGAGTCCGATGGAAATATCACCACCATCTTCAACCCTTCCCGGTTTGTAACCAGCGTTTTTGATAGCTTCGATGATGCAGTTGAGGGCATCTTCTGTTCCCTTTAAAGCAGGGGCAAAACCTCCTTCATCTCCAACAGCCGTGCTCAGGCCACGGTTGTGAAGCACTTTCTTCAGATGGTGGAAGACCTCGGCCCCCATCCTGAGTCCTTCACGGAAAGAAGAAGCTCCAATGGGACGGATCAGGAATTCCTGAAATGAAATGGGCGCATCTGAATGGCTGCCCCCGTTTATGATGTTCATCATCGGTACCGGTAGTGTCTTGGCATTGACTCCTCCGATATAACGGTACAATGGCATTTCAAGACAAGCTGCTGCTGCTTTTGCCACCGCAAGTGAAACTCCCAGAATGGCATTTGCTCCAAGTTTTGATTTCGTTTTGGTGCCATCTATTTCGATCATTTTCTGGTCGATGGCGACCTGATCGGTGGCAGCCATACCTATTATTTCTTTGGATATCAGATTGTTCACGTTCTCAATTGCTCTGAGAACACCCTTGCCAAGGTATCTCCCCTTGTCGTTATCACGAAGTTCCAGTGCTTCGTTCTCTCCTGTGGATGCTCCGGAGGGGACAGCAGCGCGCCCGACTGCGCCACATTCAAGCGTTACTTCTACTTCGATGGTCGGATTTCCCCTTGAATCAAGTATCTCCCTGCCAAATACATTGCTGATAATCATATATCAAATCATTAAAAAGATTATACGGTGTTTTCTTCAAAATTGTGTATTGTTAAAACGAACCAAAGATAATAAATTGTGTCAAACGCTCTGCTTTTTATGTCGTTTAACAATTTTTTGAAAAAGGCAGCTTTCATCTAATATATCAAACGGTTCTATTACTTTGGTTTTTCATGGACCAGATTTTCATCACTGGAGCATCTCATTTCTAAACCTCCCGGTCTCTCCACCTCCTGGTATCGTTCATGCCTTTCGTTTTCGGAAGATTAGTCCCTCTGCATAATTTTCTAAAATGCAGTAAACGGGTTAAATTTCTCGTCTTTTTTGTATCGAAGTACTTTCAATTTATGGATGGTGACAAGACCACCTTTCTTGCTGTTGTCCATCATCTTATATAATACCGGACAAAAATTTTCCAGGTTTTTCCCGGTGTCGACAATTTCAAGGAGCACCGGCAAATCGTCAGAAAGGGCAAAGGTTTTTACGTTGTGCATTGAATGGCTGGCTCCGAACGAAGGGATTCCCTTAAAAACAGATATCCCGGCTAATCCGGCATTCCTGGCAGCAAAAACGATTTCCTCGTACAGCGGGCGACCATTTACTTTATCGGATTCCCCCACGTAAATTTTCATGATACTTGCTTTCCCTTCGATGTTCATGTCGTAATAAATGAATCTGTGAATATTAGTTTGCGATACCCGGAAGGAAATGGGCAGGATTCCGTGAATCCGGTTTTCAGGGACCCTGTTCCTTGTTGCCCATGTTACATTTCCGGTAAATTGTTCTCACTTTTTCTAAACAATAATTGTTAATTTGCACTTTCAGTAACGGAATTTCTGATCCAAAGGCCTGGACAAGGGCACATGACGCGAAGATGTTGCTAAACCAAATCTTTTCCCAGCCTTGCCGGAAGAGAATCCGTTCAGGACACTAATTTATATTGTTGTGAAAATACAGAAATTTATTGGCATTTCACTCATATTTGGAGTGCTTCTTTTAGTCATGCTGGACTCAAACGGCCAGAAAACGAAAGATTTTCTGTCTGATCCTGTCCTTAAATTCTCGACAACCGGGATATCCGTGGTTGATCTGCGAACCGGGGAGATGCTGATGTCTCAGAATCCTCGTTTGTTGATTACTCCTGCTTCGACACTGAAGCTCCTCACAACTGCAACCGCGATAGAAATTCTCGGACCGGATTATCGTTTTAAGACAGAATTTGGGTATTCCGGTTCAGTTCAGCCTGATTCAGGCATTTTGGAGGGCAACCTGATCGTGAGAGGAGGTGGGGATCCTACTTTGGGTTCACACTATTTTAAAGACCGCGCCGTTCCGGAACCATTTCTTGACAGCTGGGTTAAGGATATCAAAAAAGCAGGAATAACCTCGGTCAAAGGGGACCTTCTTATGGATGTATCATGTTATGAGAGGTATACAACGCCCGGAAGCTGGGCATGGGAGGACATTGGAAATTATTATGGATCAGCTCCCTCGGCTCTGACATATTCCGATAATATGGTCCGGTTGTATTTCGATACACCGGAACAGCCGGGTGAACCGGCGATCCTGAAAGGGTGCGTTCCGGAAGTGGAAAACGTCACATGGTTGAATGAAGTGAAATCATCACTGATCAACCGCGACCTTGCTTATGTTTACGGGAGTCCCTGGAGTGAAAAAAAAGTGATTATTGGCTCCCTGCCTGCCGGAAGAAAAGACTTTGCAGTCAAAGCGTCCATGCCCGAACCTGCCCTCTGCCTGGGGGTTGCCCTGAAGGAAAAGCTCGAAGAAGCAGGAATCCGTTTTAGTGGAATTGTCCGATTGAGTTCCGAACCATTGACATTCCGGGCGATTGCTGAAGTTTTGTCGCCTGGATTGACCGATATTATTCGGATTGTTAATCATGAAAGTGTCAACCTGTTTGCCGAACACCTGCTCCTTGAGATTGCCCGGAATACCTCAGGGGCCGGATCCCTGAAGAAAGGAATTGAGGCAATTCAGCACTTCTGGAGGGAACATGGGGTCAGGGATACCTTTTTTCTTGAAGATGGCTCCGGACTCTCACGTTTTAATGCGATTTCCGCTTCCCATCTCACACATGTTCTTCATTATATGCACCAAAGCAGTTCAGGCGGCCTTTTCAGGTTGTCGCTTCCATCGGCAGGAAAGGGTACGTTGAGTAGTTTCAGTATCCATGATTTCCCGGGAAATTCACTGTTGTGTAAAAGCGGTTCCATGGAGAGGGTGCAGGGATATGCCGGTTACCTGGTCTGCGATTCAGGCCGCGAAGTGGCTTTTGCGGTGCTTTGCAACAACTTTCCCCTGACACAGGCAGAGATGGTGAGAAAAATGCAGAAGCTGATTTTGGGAATAAAACAGGAATTTTAACCGGTCAACCATTTGTCTGATTGCAGCCGTAACTGAACTTAATTCTGTTAATTGCATTCTTTCCAGGAAATATCCTGATTAAAAAGTCACAAAGGCGGACATAAATCCCCAATCAGAATCAGAATATCCGGAATACAAGGGGAGCACAACCCTGGATAATTTTCCCGGTAGCCGGATCAAGCTGCGACCCGTACATACTGTGAGGAATGGAATAAACAGCCAGCATCACCAGAGAGGCCAGGATGACGTAGCCCGGTCTTGATTTCCGGATATTCATCACGACTGCCAAAATCCAGAACAAAAATGCCAGCAAAGTTTTATTATCCGTAAGGTCCCATGCAAAGGGAATTCCTGTCCACGCTTCACCGAAAGCATGATATTGCACCCAGGGTCCGAAAAACATTCCCCCCAATCCGATGAGAATCAGTGTGATTATTGAAAATAACCTGAATTTTTTATCTCTGAGAACAGCCATGATACCGGCTGCATTTGCAAAGAACATGGCAATGAACATCAGTATAATGTGTGGTATAAGAATTGCGGCGGGAACATCGCCTTTGAACCGAATAACGGTTGCATTTGGCACGTCGCTATGGAATGATTTTCCGTTCATGCGGAATTCAGTGATGTATTCCAGTTTCCCGGCAGGTGGCTGATTGGGGAGAAAAAACAGAAGCTTATCACCTAATCGTTTCATTTCTCCTGTAGTCCAGGCTTCAGAACCGGGATATCTTCTGTACGATACAATGCAGGTTACGGAAGTATCAGGTACCGTGAATTCCAATGGGCAATCGGTAGTCCCGCCATGGCTGCGGGGAAGTTCGATTTTCAGGATCAAACCGCCGATGTTTACCACTGCTTTCTGAGGATATGTGGGACCTGTAGCTCTCTGGTAGATGATGGCACCGATGGTGACGATGAAAGCTGCTGTAAGGGACAGAAAAGTTTTCAAAACAGGTTTTATTTTGTTGAACTAAATTTGTTGAATAAATGTAAAGGCTTTATTTGCTCTTTTTTATACCTTGCAAAAGAAATAAAATATCTGTAATGAGAACCAGTTTGATTTATATTTTAGTGATTTCGTTCCCTTTGGTATTGTACGGCCGTGTGGATTACGCACAAAAACCGATACCTGTCAGGCTGATCAACCAGGCTTCGGAACAAAGGGTGGATGTCATGGCCGGGAATCAGCTTTTTACCGCATACAGATACCCGGGAACAATTAAAAAACCGGTATTATGGCCTCTGTTATCTCCCCACCAGAATGTGGTCACACGTTCGTTTCCGCTTGAAAACAAAGCCGGGGAGCGGGCCGATCACCCCCATCACATCGGGGTTTGGCTTAATTATGGCGATGTGAACAACCTCGATTTCTGGAACAACTCTGAAGCTGTCAAGCCGGATCAGGTACATAAATACGGAACAATTGTGCACCGTTCGGTCGATAAGATCAGGAACGGCAGAAAGCATTCCGTTTTATCGGTTTCGGCCGACTGGGTGGATGTAGATAAAAACAAACTCCTGGATGAAAAAACGGATTACTATTTCATGGCAACTAAAGATTACCGGATGATCGACCGGGTTACAACCCTTACGGCAGTCAACGGTGAAGTGAAATTTGCCGATAACAAGGAAGGATTTTTTGCCATCAGGGTAAGCAGTGAACTTGAACTGCCCGTTGAGGGTGCACTTCAACTTACCGATTCTCATGGCAAAGTAACACAGGTCGAGAAACCTGACTTAAACCGGGTTACCGGAAACTATCTCAGCAGTGAAGGGATCACGGGAGAAAAGGTTTGGGGAACCCGTGGGAAATGGATGCAATTGTCGGGAAGGATCAATGGGGAAAAAGTTTCAGTTGTCATCATTGACCACCCGCAGAATCCGGGATATCCCACCTACTGGCATGCGAGGGGATATGGTCTTTTTGCAGCCAACACACTGGGACAGAAAGCGCTTTCGAACGGAAAAGAGGAACTCAATTTTACTTTGGCAAAAGGATCCTCGGTCACATTCCGATACCGGCTGATCGTATTCTCTGGTGAACTGTCACCCAGTGAAATTGACCGGTTTGCTGTGTATTTCGCAAAGCAGAAGACGAAGCATTGAAAATTTATATAAATGAAATACATCGGAGCACATGTCAGTACACAGGGAGGTGTTGAAAATGCGCCTTTGAATGCGTTTCAGATCGGAGCAACTGCCTTTGCTTTTTTTACCAAAAACCAGCGGCAATGGGTAGCTAAACCGCTTTCTGAAGAAAGCATTTCAATTTTCAGAAAGAATTGTGAAAAGTATGGATTTCAGCCATTTCAGATTCTTCCGCACGACAGTTACCTGATCAACCTGGGGAATCCCAATCAGGAGGTACTTCAGAAGTCAAGAGAGGCTTTTCTGGACGAGATGCAACGCTGTGAGCAGCTTGGACTCGACAGGCTCAATTTCCATCCTGGGGCGCACCTGAATATGATCACGGTTGACAGATGCCTTTCCCTGATTGCTGAGTCGATCAACATGACTCTCGATAAAACCCGGGGAGTGACTGCAGTTATTGAAAACACGGCTGGCCAGGGTACAAACCTTGGACATACCTTCGAGCAGATCAGGCAAATCATTGACAGGGTGGAGGATAAAAGCAGGGTAGGGGTTTGCCTCGATACCTGTCATACCTATTCAGCCGGTTATGAAATCAGTACTAAAGAAGGATTTCAGCAGGTGCTTTCTGATTTTGACAGGATTGTGGGATTTCGGTATCTCCGGGGAATGCATCTGAACGAAACGAAGAAGGAGCTGAATTCGAGAGTCGACCGGCATGACAACCTGAAAAAAGGGCTTCTGGGACTGGATGTTTTTTCCATGATCATGAACGATCCGCGGTTCGATGATCTTCCGTTAATACTTGAAACGCCCGATGAAACCGTATGGGCGGAGGAGATCATTCTTTTAAAATCGATGATCCGGTGATGGATACTGTTTTTATAAATGGTCAGTTCCTGCCCCGTTGCGATGCAAAAGTATCAGCCGATGACCGGGGGTTTCACTTTGCCGATGGTGTGTATGAAGTGGTTAAATATTATTCAGGAGAACCCTTCAGGCTTGAAGAACACCTGAGCAGGCTCCGCTCCAGTCTCAGCGAATTACAGATTGGTTTCGAAGGCATCTCCGGCCTGGACGGAGTTTTCAGATATCTTCTCAGATTGAATCATCTGGAAGGAGAAGATTCGGGGATTTACCTGCAGATTTCGAGGGGAGCACATCAAAGGGTTCACCATTTTCCAACGACAGACGGGCCCACTGTGTACGCTTTCGCGTTTCCCTTTCCTTCCTTTACCGGGAATCTGCTGAACGGTATACGGGTGATCACTGCAGAAGACATCCGGTGGCTGAGGTGCGACATTAAAGCAGTATGTCTGCTTCCTAATTCGATGCTATTCAACCATGCGGTAGAGGCAGGGGCAGCAGAATGCATCCTGATACGCAACGGAAAAGTGACCGAAGCGACCCATTCTTCTGTCGCCGGGGTCAGAAGTGGAAAATTGTATACCCATCCGCTGACAAATTTGATCTTACCCGGAATTACCCGTGCGGTTATGCTTGAGTTATGCAGGGATTCGGGAATTCCGGTCATCGAAGAAGCTATCCTGGCCGACGAATTGTACCTTCTCGATGAACTCTTCGTATGTGGAACCGGGAATGAAATCACCCCTGTGGTCATGGTCGATGAAAAACCGATCGGAGAGGGAAAACCCGGTCCTGTTACCCGTCTTTTACAGGGTAAATTCTTTGAGCTGACCGGAAGAAAAACAGGACTAAAGAATTGAACCGATACCGGTTGATGCTGAATCTGCTAGATGGGGAGATAAACAAAAATTCTAAAATCTGACTTCTCCGTTTTTGACTGCTGAGCTAATTCGGATCAGTTTGCCAAGGTCTTTTCCCTGTGATTCTTTCAGCAGGATGGATTTGGTTCTGCTTCCATCTACTTCAATATATGGACCCCCGGATTCGGGTAAATGCAGATTCTCCACGGAAACATTCTTGCTATTTGTGAAAACAATTGTAGGTAACTTTTTTGTAATCAGGCTTATTCCGTTGATCCGGACACCGTCGGCATTGATGCAGGTCAGCCCATAATCGGCTTCCATCAGAATTCTTTTAAAAGTAATGTTTTGCAGATTCATCTCCGGAAGACCCTGCAGGAAAATTGCCTGGTACGCTCCCTTACAGGTGATATCGCTCATGGAAATATTCCTGAAAACAGGGGTTTCTTCAGTTACAGGTTTTTCTTCATTGTCAATGGCTTGTCCTCCCTCATCCAACATTTCGCTGACCGACCTGCCTCCGTAATAAAGGTCAAACGAAATGGCCTGTGTAGGTATGTTGGCCATCTGAATTCCTCTGATGAAGATATTCTCCACCACACCACCGCGACCCCTGTTGCTTTTAAACCTGATTCCAACATCCGTGCCGATGAAGGTGCAGTTTGAGACCTGCATGTTTCTGACCCCTCCTGACATTTCGCTGCCAATAGTTACCCCGCCATGGCCATGGTAAACCACACAATTCTTTATAACTATGTTTTCACTGGGAATACCCCGATCCCGGCCTGCCTTGTCTTTCCCCGATTTAATACAGATTGCATCATCGCCCACATCAAAATTTGAATTGTACAGCAACACATTTTTGCACGATTCAATGTCGATCCCATCGCCATTCTGGGAATACCAGGGATTTTTCACTGTAATATTCCTGACAATCAGGTTTTCAACCATCAGGGGATGGATACACCAAGCGGGAGAGTTCTGAAAGGCAGGACCGTCGAACATCACCTTTTTGCAGTTGATCAGGCTTACCATCACAGGACGGAGAAAATCCCTGATTTTTTCAAAATCCTCCTTTGTAGTGAGCCCGGCCGGGACATTTGTGTCAGCTTTGGCATGAGCCTGTCTGAACTGCTCGGAAGGGTACCATTCCGTTTTTTTATCATTCGTGACACCGCCTGAAGCCACCAGCTTTTTCCATTGTTCGTCGGTGAGCTTGCTTTTTTTCACAAATCGCCAGGCATCTCCGGAACCATCCCAGACACCCTCGCCAGTAAAGGCTATGTTTTCGAGGTTTTTACCATATAAGGGCGACATACACCGCCAGGTATTCAATCCTTCAAAACTTGTTTCGACGAGGGGATAGAGATCTTTATTGGAACTGAAAATTACCATGGCACCGGGGGCCAAATGCATCTCAAGGTTGCTTTTCAGGATGATCGGTCCGGTCAGCCAGATTCCTGCGGGAACGGTTATTTTGCCACCTCCTTTTGCTGTTACCGCTTCAATGGCACGGGCAAATGCATCCGTATTGAGTACCTGTCCTCCACTGACAGCCCCGAAATCGGTCAGAATCACCGAATAGCCGGGTATCTTCGGTAATTGAACTTCAGGCATTGTAAACTCGACTCCGCTATAGATATCATGAGGGATTTGACCCGTTTTTCGTGGTGTCCCGCAGGATGCCAACAACAAACTAATAATGAAGAAATTACATGATTTGAGATTCAATGATTTATTTTTCATCATTCATTCGTATAAATTTTCAATGTACATTTCTGCATTTTCCGTAAGAACTGTTACCCTTCATTCTGCTACTCAACGAAATGCCTGATTGCTTAGTAACTCCGTCCTCCCCCCTCTCAATTTCTCTTCGTCTCTGTGCCGTTTCCTCGTTTTTTCGTTCTCTCAGTCTCCTTTCATCCCACCCGAACCCAGTCAATATCTGCGTTTCCGGCATCTGCTTCCTGGTTTGTGACATCTCCCATACGAAACCTCAGAAAACGTTTGATCACTTTATCGGCACTGACTTCCACGGGATAATCCCGGAGAGTGATCCCATCCCCTAGAGCAGTCTGGCCGGCGATGGTTACATGTACGTTGCTGATAATCAGCTTTTTTGCGAGCCTGATCGTTCCCGATACTTTGAAAAGAATGATCCGGGGGCCGCTCTGACTGACAGCATACCGGAGCGATCCCGGATTGCTGTCATCGTTCAGGTTGGTTACGTAAATCACCCTGCCTCCCCTGCGTCCGGTGGAATATTTTCCATGTCCTTCTGCCCCGGGAAAAGCTGGAAGCGTCTGCCTGATAGAGCTTATCCCTGATATCATCAGGAACACTATCAACACAATCAAAACGTACCCCTTCCTTTTATCGGGAAATCTGCTTTTTGGGGCATTTTTACTATTCCACATCGCCTCATCTTCAACTTTTCAAATCGTTACTGGATTATCTTGTAAATTTCAGTACACCAGGGCATTTGTCAATGATATACCGGATCAGATAGATACCTGGGGGCAGGTTTTCAAGTGCAACGGAATGAACGTTACGGAACGATGCAAGGTTGATTCCGAGAATGTTGTAAATGAGAATACGCGAATCCCTTCCATTGATCTGCAGCTCATGGCCGTGAATCACGGCAGGTTTACCTGGCAAAAGGTTGTTCAGTCCGGTACGACTCCCTACCGTGAGGGTTCCGGTTCCTTCAAAGAATTGGGGGTGGCTGGAAGCTGAATAAATCCCGTCAGGAATGATCTGCCCGTTCAGGACGAATGTGGTTACATCTGCTGGAACCTGGATCACCAGTTTGGCTGAGTCCCGGAGGTTTAAGGTCAGGACGGGTGAGGCAGCTTTTGCATGGCTGATGATGACCCTGCTCTTCAATGCGGCGTCGATGACTGAAGGTCCGAAAGCATATTCTCCTGCCCCTTCCAAACGTGTCTGATATCCCTGAACCGAAGGATATTTGGCAGAGTATTTTGTAAGATTCCATTTCCCGGTGAAATGGCTGTTGTCGCCCTTAAGCACCAGGGTACCTGTATTGACGGTCCCCCTTCCGTTGTTGAGGGGGGTGATGATGGCATTCCCCGAGACCGGGCCTTCCAGTTTCATGGAGCTTCCTGATGTACTGGCACTTTCCATAATCATTTCCACATCGCCTTCTACCTGAAGGGGGGCATCCAATGCCATTCCTGTGCCGCTGGTACTGTGCGCGATGACGGTTCCCTGTTCCATGGTGATGGTTCCCGTTGCTTTGTGGTTGCCCCTTAACCTGAGCCTTCCCGCTCCGCGGAGAATGAGATTGGCCGAAAACACGGTGGATGTTGTTTCTATTTCTTTTTCACAGATGACAGTTTCCCCGGCTTTGGGAAGCAGGGTGGGAGAGTAGTTGGTGGCAATATCCCACACTCCGCTGGTAGCTCCGGTAAAAATGAAAACCGAAGGACGTCCGACAATGACTTTGCCGGTTCCGCTTATTAGACCCGGATTGGTAACAGAACTGTATTCCCCGACCGGCTGCACCTTTGTGCCAATATAAAACTCACTGGTTGTTACATCCGTTTTAAGTTCGAGATAGGCATCGGTTGCTGCTGTGAGGCGCGCTTTTGCATAAAATGCAGTTTTATCGCCAACGATAAGCCTCGCCCTGCTCTTTACGTCAACGGAACCTTTCCCCAGGGAATTTTGGGTTGAAGCCTCCAGTGTTCCTGACCTGATCTCAATTCCCCCGGAGAAATTGCCGTTGTCTCCGGTTAGGAAAAGGTGCCCGCTACCGGTTTTCACCATCTGATGAATTCCCGAAAGGTTGGCTTTCAGGGTCAGCTTCCCGGTCAGATCAAAAATCAGGCTGTCTCTGATGGCTATTTTCCCGGAAAGGGTATCATTGCCGTTGGCCAGAATCCGGGTACCTTTGGCAGAAAGGTAGGTTGTGGCGGCCTTCCCGATTACTTCAATCCGGGTACTGTCGGAAAGCGAAAGGTCGGCGGGAAAGTTTCCTGAAGCCATGATAATATAGTTGCCATTCACTACTGCATTCTCTCTCAGGGCCGGAATCCCATCAGGAAACCAGTTGCCCGATGTCAGCCAGTTGTTATCAGCCCCTTTTCCGGTCCATATATATTGACGGACCATAGGTGCTTGTGCCGTAGGATCCCAGTTGTCAGAACCCGCCATGACCTTTCTGGTTGTATAATTCTGTGCTTCTGCATCGGTAAGGGCGCGCAATCCGGCCCAGCTGGCCCTGCCCGACATATCGGCTCCCAGGCCTGTGTTCCTGTACTCATACAAGTGAAGGTCGGTGCTTGTAGCTGCATAGCTCATATTCCAGGTGTCGCCCCACCCCTGGGGATTCAACATACCGCTTAGGTTACAGAACAGCCATGCCACTTTTGGATAATCGTTCCAGGGACGGCCGAACCGGAAGGGATTGCCATCATCCCCGGCACGGGGACTATCGGTTGCATAGGTGATCTGGCATTCTGAAAATACAAAACCGTACGTTTGCGATTTTTGTGTGGAAGGGGCTGTGATCCAACCTCCACCCCAGCTCCTGATCTCACACCGGTTGAAAAAAGCAATTCCCCCGCCATAGATATAATCGGTGCGTCCGACTACCAGGCAACTTTCAAAATAGGAGCGTTTTCCACTGCTCCATAAGTAAATTGTATCCTGATATCCTGTGAGGTTGCAATTGATAAACACAACCTTATCGGCTTGTACCGTAATGGCCTGTGCCTGCCCAACCGGTCCTGCCGTATTCTGAATAGTGAGGTTTTCGGCACGGAACCCATCCCCCATGATGGTCAGTGTTGCGGAAGTCCGGATATTGTCACCGGTCCACTTTGCAGCATCGGCAGAAGGACATTTTCCTTCGCTGCAATCATAGATGTGATAGCTGATGATGGTCTCTTCGCGGCTTTCTCCCAGAAAGGTCACATTCTTTTTGTCTGCAGGAATGATCAGTTTCTCGGTATTGTACACTCCCCGTTTGATCAGGATGACCGTTGGCCTGTCACTATCCGAGGGCACGGCATCGATGGCTTTCTGGATGGTAGTAAAATCACCGCTGCCATCTTTGGCTACCACCATATCGGGGGTTGCAGAGCGCGCAGCGAAACTGTAAAACAAGGCTGCCAGAATGGTCAGAAAAATCATTTTGAGTGCAAGGGGCTTCATTCCCTGTTATTTAGAGATAACATCATTTTTTCTTTCTCACCAGTTTGTTTAGATATACCTCGATGTTTGTATATTGTTTTGAGAGTGTAAACAGGACTTGATCCAAGGGATTGTCCGGATCAAGTTGTTTCGCAACTTCCCAATCATCGGGCATCCCATCGTTATCTCTGTCGGGAGGGGCAGATTGTGAACTGAGCAGGGGCCAGCCACCCACTGCTAAAGGTGAATCAATGATTCCTTTACCACCTCCACGAAAGGTCTCTCCGAGTGTTTCTGTGCCGCTCAGGGCTTCCTCCACCACCCTCCGGTCCACGGCATCGCGGTGCAAACTTGCGCCTGCATCCCTGAGGACGCTCCTGAATGCAGCACCCGCCCCTGTAGTTCTGACTTTTGTATATCTGACAGGCCTGCAAAGCTTTGACTCCTGTTTTACTGCATCATCTACACCTTCTCCCTGTACACCGTGCTTCCAGTTATTTCTGGTTACTTCCCCCGATCCTTCCATCACGTTCCCCTTGATATAGAACCAGCCAGCTCCCAGAGTATCCTTGTTGTGACGGGGATCAAAGAATTGCAGGGTAAGTTCAAGAAGCCTTTTGCGCGAGCTTTTCCCTGTGGCAGGACCTGGTTTGTAATAGTTGTTTACCATGTTGTAATACCCCTCTTCCCCTCCGTATACGCTGTTGTTTCCCCAGTTGTAAATTACATTGTTCCGGAAGTCGGTCATTTCTTCCCTGGGGTTGTTCGAATAGCGTGAACCACAGAACCTTGGATTTCTGCTGGTATGGTCACAAATCAGGTTGTGGTGGAAAGAGGCGTCATATCCGCCCCAGATTCCTCCGTACCCGTGCTCCCCCTTGATATGATTCGATTTGTTCAGGCTTTCGCTGATAATACACCATTGCATAGTGAAATGGCGGTTATTATAGAACGAAGCGGTTTCGTCGTTCGACCAGCTGAAACTGCAATGGTCGATGATGATGTTTTTGTGCCAGGTTCCTGAAATGGCGTCCATTTGTTCGCCGGATTCATCTCCGGGCCTGACCCGAAGATAGCGGAGGATCACTTCATCGGCCTCTATTTCAATCCCGTAATTTTTCAGACAGATACCATCTCCGGGAGCAGTCTGGCCTGCAATAGTGATGCTGTCGTTTTTAATGTAGATTGGCTTTTCGAGTTCTATGGTGCCGGAAATCCTGAATATTACCGTGCGAGGTCCCCTGGCTTCGACCGCTTTCCGGAGGCTGCCGGGGCCTTTGTCGTTCAGGTTATCCACAAACAGCACTTTTCCTCCCCTTCCCCCGGTGGTGTATTTACCACCCCCCTCTGCACCGGGGAAAGCGGTAGGTTGGGCAGATACAACTGAACCTGCAAACAGGATCAGGTAGAAAAACGGGGCTTTATGCATTTGGATTATTGTTTATAACCACAAGTCCACAAAAAACTTACCGGGTAAATCATCGCTGAAATACAGGGAAAGGCCAAAACCTCTCCCTGTATTTTGAGATTACAATTATTATATTATTTCAGCCACCGCGGATCCCCTATATTATTTTCAATCAGGGTTGTGTTTGACACTTTGAAATTGCCTTCAGAAGCATTTGCAAACCCGGGATCCAAAGCAGTGTAAACACCGGTATCGTTTTTGGCGCCTGAAGTAGTGCTGCCGGTGAAATTGGGGGCATTCCAGTAATTGTTATTGCTCATAGCCACGATATTGGTAGCGGACTGGTTGGTGTAATATCCCAGGGTGTTGGCAATGATATTCTTATTAAAAGTGATCTGGTTTGATGCAAGCCGGATATATAGTATCCGTCTTGAGGTTCCGTCACATACTTTATTGAACGTATTATTGCTTATATTAATCATGGAGGTTATACCTGGGAAGTTCGTGGAACCGCCAGCATCCATTCGGAAGAAATCCCTTGCCAAGGCACTATTGTAAGCCGTATTTCCAGTATAAGTAAAGCTTTTGGCCATTCCGAGGCGGAAGTCAATAAAGTCACCACCATTGCACTCGATATTGTAATAGACACAATTCTTTATAGTTACAGATTCAATCAAGGCAGCCACGTTCACATAGAGTGTGCCCTTGGTATAGTTTTTAATGATACAGCCTTCCATGGTGAAGTCGCTGTAGGTACCTCCCAAAAGAGCGGTACTGTAAATAACAGTCTGGTTTCCTGAAATAGCTCCTGTTCCGTCAAGAACCAGATCTTTCAGGTTCAACCCGGCTCCGTCTTTGACAAAGAAAACAGTCCCGGTTAAAACAGGCTTGTCATTGGGTCTTGCCCCCTTTATTCCCACCGTTTTTGAGATGTTGATATCCAGCGCGGTGTAATTCCCTGGCATCAGTGCAAACACATCATTGGCATTAGCTGCTTCAAGGATGGTTTTGAGATCATCGCCGGGTTTTACCTGTATAGCTCCGCCCAGGTCTATCAGGGTGGTGAATACGATCGTTCCCCTTGTTTTTGTTCCGTTCATCAGTTTTGCAGTATAAGTGACTTCACCTGTCAAACCGGTTACGGAAGCCGATCCGGCAGCTATTTCACCCGCAGTGACCGGATGGGTAATATTCCCGGGTGTCAATACAATAGAAGTGGCAACTTCTCCGGCAGGCCATTTTAAAATGACAGAATTATGGGTTATTCCTGCTGCATCAACGTTATAGAAAATCTGTTCCGGATCTGTCTTGAAAGTGGTGCTGATCCATTTCGAATCATTTATTTCTTTTCCTACAGCTTTCACCCGTACCGAATAGTTGGTTTCTCCGCCAAATCCAGTTACCGCCAGCGGCAACTGGTCGTAAGTGATATTACTGATTGCTTTTACTGGAGTGCCCGAAAAGTCTTGATTACCGTTCTCTGCAAACTCGACGGTATAGGTCATGGCTTTGCTAACCTCTTTCCAGTTTAAACGGACAGACGTTTTATTAAAGACTTTTGCCTCAAAGCCGACCGGTGAAAAAAGGCGGCTGACATCCAGACTGGTGATTTCAGGATCGATGTTGTCGGTGCATCCTGCAGAGATAACAGTTGCAGCAAGGCATGCCTTATAGGTGATTCTTTTTATTAGCTTATACATGGTGAAAATATTATTGGATTACTGATCATTGAAAATTATAACCATCATTGTTCAGCATACCATTGCTGGTATCGATGAAAATCTGCCAGATAGGCCAAAATTGCTGTATATCAGGATTACGGACAAACAAGGCATCCCAGAAGGCAGTGGTTTCTCCTGATGCTGTGATCACCCAGTTTTTATTCGAAGAATACCCCAGTTCTGCTCCGACGGCATCAGTATCACCATGGTTCAGCCCATAAATGACAACACTTTCTCCGTCTGCAGCGGTTTTATAATAGATTTTTGCCGGGAGACCGGCATATTTCCCTGAACGGGTTTCAAACTGCTGCAATTTCGTTTTGGCTTCATTCAGTTTAGTACTGAGCAGGTTCCAGCGGATAAGGTCTCCTTTCCGCAGCATTTCGCCTGTAAATTCCAATGCCCTTTCATCGACGATGGCATTAAAGAAAGCCTGTTTAGAAGCAGTCGCCTGTGTTATGAAAGCGTTGACTTTAGCAGTATTACCGGGGAATGCCCGGGCGCGTACCTCTCTAAGGTAAGGAGCGGCTGCTGCGGCACCATCCAATTGGTTGATGGCTTCGGCAGCCATCAGCAGTATATCAGAATAGCGCATATATAGCCAGTTCAGTCCATCATCGTTGGTACTGGTCACCCGTCTGCCGGCTTCCTGGAAGAGCCATTCGTAACGATATTTCCCGAACATCCAGCGGCCTGCGTTTGTCGGTACCTGGATACCGTTGGTCCACTCGTAGGGGACGCAGGTTACATCACGGCGGACATCTTCACGGTCGTATTCATAAAACATGATCGGATTCGGACCGTTTGTTCCGCCCTTGTTCTGCCCGGTATATTTGTCCACATTGGTGTGTCTGACCCCAAGATCGAAAATCACACGTCCACGACCTTCCGAAAACGGTATTTCCCAAAGTATCTCCTGTCCGGCAATGAATTGTTCCTTGTGAAAAGCCCTGAAAACCCCTTCAAAGGTCTGCAGACGACACCGGCCGCTGTTGATTACATCAAGGCACTCTTTTTTTGCAATAGCATACATTTTTTCCGGAGCAAGGTCAGGGTCCCTGCTTAACCGCACACCGTCAGTTCGTTGTGAGTAACCCCCGGCTGCCAGGGCAAGACGTGCCCTCAAACCTTTTACAAATGCTTTGCTAATCCTTTCAGTTGACCGGGTAACGGCAGTTTCATTTGGCCACGCCACAAGTTCAGCAGCCTCTTCCAGATCGGCTAAAAGCTGTTTGTAAATCAGGTCACGGTCTGCCCTTGGCAGGTATACTGTTTCGGAATTAACAGGCTCAAAACGGGCGGGGACATCACCCCACCCTTTGATGAGGTCGCTGTAAACTACTGCCCTCAGGGTGAGGACTTCTCCAAGCAATTGGGCAAGTTCCTTGTTGTTGGCTACATCCCCGTATTTGCGCAATCCCCTGATTGCAATATTGGCGCGCTCGATACCTTCATAAAACTTTGCCCAGGCATTGTTGTCAGTGTTCATCTGACTGTTGTTGACGTTGGTATTGTAATTTGCCAACCTCGATTTGTCATCATTGATATTCCTAAGCGAATTATAGACTTCACAATCGGTGTTTATTCCATAATTAACCAGATACCTTCCCCGGTATGAGTTTGTTTCGCAAAAGGATTGGATGATGCCGGCAATGGCTCCTTCGGCCAGACTGGCATTCGAAAAAATAACTGATTCATCGAGAGAGGATTTGGTTGGGGCATCCAGTACATCTTCACAGGAGCTCATTATCAGGGCTGCTGATAAGACTACAATCAAACTATAAAATATTTTTTTCATTGCTTGCTGATTTTGTTCATTAGAAATTCAGATTCAACCCAAACACAATCGAACGGCTTCTGGGATATGCAGAATAATCGATACCCGGTGTCAGGGGAGTTTTACGGCGTGTCGAAACTTCCGGGTCGAAACCGCTGTAGTTGGTCCAGCAGTAAACATTATATCCGCTGACATAAAGTCGTAAGTTACGAATATTGTATTTACTGACAAGATTCTTGGGCAGTGAGTAACCTAAGGTCAGGGTATTCAGACGGAGGAAAGAACCGTCTTCTACGGCCCAATCGGTAAATACGTACCTGGCCATATAAGGCGACCACATGGTTGTGCTCTTGTTCAACTCTTTCAACTCAGCAGGATCATTGGAGATTTTGTCATCTTTCAGATTTGTCCAGCGTTTGCCGTCTTCCATCATTGTGATCATGTTTCGGGAATGATATTTGCTTGTGGAGGTATATTCAATTTTGTTGGCATTGTAAATGTCGTTCCCATAGCTCCAGTTAAATGCTGCGGAAAGATCAAATCCATAAGCCCTGGCATTGATTGTCAGCCCTCCTGTGTGCAGCGGATTGGCATCTCCGATGATGACCCTGTCGGATGCATCAACAATGTTATCACCTTCGGTCATATTTACCAGCTTCAATGATCCGGGGCGGACAGTACCCACTATCGGCTGGCTGTTAACGACATCATCCTTCAGTACCCACATATTGTTGATAAATCCTTTAAAATCTTCAGGTTCATATCGCCCGGCGCTTTTATAACCGTACATTTTGCCTACCGCCCCTCCTTCTTCAATCCAGTAGTCGGCACCGATCTCTGTGGAAGCCCATCCCGATGTGGCTGTGAAACTTTCCATTTTCCCGAGTGAAATGATTTCGTTCCGGTTGAAACCGATATTCCCGGTGATTGACAAACCGTAGTTTAGCTTGTTAACAGCGATCCAGTTGACAGTAGCTTCCACGCCTTTGTTTTGTGTCTCGCCCATATTGCGGTATTGGTCATTGTACCCTGTACCCGGTGTCGGGAACTGGATAAGCAGGTCTTTGGTATTGTTGATGTAGCCTTCAAGTGATGTGGTCAGCCTTCCTTTCAGTGCAGTGAAATCAATGCCGATGTTGCGGGTCACAGTGGTTTCCCATTTCAGGTTGGGATTGGCCATTGTTGTTGTAGCTGCCCAGTAACTGTCGAATTTATTCACCCAGGTTGTGGCTCGTACTTCGAGGGTTTGGGCCATCTGACCCGAGGGAATGTTGTTATTGCCGGCAGTTCCGTAACTAAAACGTAATTTCAGGTCGTCGAGCCAGTTTCGTGCCGGTTCCATGAATGGTTCTTCCGAAATACGCCAGGCAACTGCTGCCGATGGAAAATATCCCCACCGGTTGCCCTTCGAGAACTTGGAGGATCCATCAGCCCTGAAAGTCCCGCTTAATAGGTATTTATTTTTAATATCATAATTCAGACGGCCAAAGAATGAAAGCAGGATGTCGTCGGGGTATAAATAGTTATCAACGGAATTGGCTGTCCCTTGTGCCGACAATTTAGTGGCATCCTCAAATGAAAAGGTAGAAGGAAATCCATGAACAGTTGTTTCATGGTCTTCATGTTGAGAAAAGATATATTCATGACCTGCCAGGACATTCAGCTTGTGTCCTGAAGGCAATAAATTCTTAAAGTTATAACTGATGGTATTGGTATTGCGGATATATTCCCCTGATGTTTTCAGGAAAATGATTGCAGGTAAACCCTGGAGGTCCGATGCTGGTTTATTCTTCACATAATAGGTGGTTGATCCATAAAAACGGTCATCTGCCCTCCTGGAATCGATAAAGCCCACTTCACTCTTTAATCTCATGTTATCAATGATTTCCCATGTAATGCTTCCTCCCAGGTCATAATTGACCCGCTTTTGAAAACGGTCATTGTCTGAAATGGCAACCAAGGGATGATAGAGAAAGAAACTTTGGTCGGTTTCGTCGGTATCCGTAAGTCCCGGAATCGGGAATGGTGGGAAAATCATAGCGTATTTTAGTCGGGAATCGGCCGATGAAACCTCATTTTGCTCATTGGCACCTCCTCCTTCTATCCGTGTGTTGGAAAAACGAACAGAAAAATCGATAGTTATTTTTTTGTTAGGTTTATTTGTAAGCTTAAATGTCAGGTTGTCCCGTTTATATCCCGACATTTGCATAATTGCTCTGTCTTTCATGTGACTGTAGCTGAGTGAATAATTAGTTTGGGCTGTGCCTCCTGTAATACTCAGGTTATGATTGAACGTGAACCCGGTCCGGCCGAAAACCTGCTCCTGCCAGTCGTTAGGTGTGATTTCCCTGTAAAGGTCCATGTCCTGAAAATTTCCATAAATATTGTTGTACTTATCTGCTTCTCCTGCGAGCAATGCCCTTTCGTACTGCCATTTGACAAAGTCATAAGGAGTCAGCACATCGAGTTTGTCCGCCAGCTTTTTCCAGCCGGTATAAGAATTGTAATTGACGCTTACTTTTCCTTCTTTTCCTTTTTTAGTTGTAACAATAATGACTCCGTTTGCGCCACGTGAACCATAAATCGCCGTCGATGATGCATCTTTGAGTACATCGATTGATTCAATGTCAGCCGGTGAGATGTCGGAAATAGAGTTAACAGGGAAACCGTCAAGGATGAATAACGGGGTGTTATCCCCAGTGATAGAACCGCCTCCGCGGACACGAATCATAATCTCGGCGTCGGGCGAGCCTTCAGTTGAGACGACCTGAACTCCGGCCAGTTTCCCAGTGATTGCTTCATTCGCTGTGGCAACCGGTATGGCTGTCAGCGTTTCACCGCTAACAGATGACACAGAACCTGTTAAATCCTTACGTTGGACAGTGCCATAACCGATTGCAACTACTTCGGCAAGTTCTGTAACTGCAGGTTTAAGCGCGATTTCCAGTCTGCTTCTTCCCTGTAGCGGCATTTCAACCGATGCGTAACCGATAAACGAGACAACAAGTGTGGCGTTTGGCGAGGGCACAGTGAGTATAAACTCTCCGTCGACGTTGGTTATTGTCCCTGTTGTGGTGCCTTTGACCACAACATTGGTGCCGGGAATTGGTTCCATGCTGGAAGCATCGGTAACCTTGCCCCTCACCGTAACCTGTTGGGCCAGAGCTGTCCCTGATGTCATGAGCAGGATAAAACCCAACAGCAGAAGTTTTAACCTTGAACCTTGGTCATGTTTTTTCGTTGAAAAGATCAATAATTTATTCATGGATTTAATGATTAGGTTGATTTATCTGAAATGACTCAATTCCAAACCGGACATAATGAACGGCCCCACTCCTTTCGGATCGTTGTCCCTGACCGGTTCACTAATATAGTATTGAAAGGATCCATCCCGGTAAGGATTGCCTCCCAGCCCGGCTACAGAACAACACTTTGTCAGGCTGATGGTGCCATCCCCGTTCTCTTTGACCAGGTTTTGCACAATCCCCGAATACCCTTTCAACCCGGTCTTTTTGTATTTGGATGAAATGTACCCTTTCCTGGAAGCTTTCAGTAACGAATAGGTAAACATGGATGAAGCAGTTGCTTCGAGGTAGTTCCCTTCCCTGTTCCCCTGGTCTAATACCTGATACCACAACCCTGTTCTCCGGTCTTGGTGTTTTCTGATGCCTTGGGCTACCTGATTCAGGATGGCAATGATTTCGTGTCGCCGCGGATGGGTTTCAGGGATAAAATCCAGTACATCGACCAGCGCCATCGAAAACCATCCCATTGCCCGTCCCCATACATGAGGCGACCTGCCTGTAACCGGATCGGCCCATTTCTGTACCTTGTTTTCGTCCCATCCGTGGTAATTGAGCCCTGACTTTTCATCATAGGTATGAGAATGAACGATGATAAACTGGTCGATCACATCGTCGAAGGCTTGCGGTTCATTAAAGTAGCGAGCATATCTGGCATAAAAAGGAGCTCCCATATATAGACCGTCGAGCCACATCTGGGAAGTATAAATCTTTTTATGCCAGAATCCCCCTTCTGTGGTACGGGGATGTGTTTTCAACTGCTCGCGGAGGGTATGTATGGCTGTCCTGTACCTCTCATCTTTCGTCTGTTCATAGAGGTCGAAAAGGATTTTGCCTGAATTGATGCGGTCTATGTTGTATTCTTCGATCCTGTAACCTATAATCTGCCCCATGCTGTCGATCAGTTTATCGGCATAGGCTTTTGCATAATCATAGTATTTCGATTCACCTGTTGCCTTCCAGACCTGAAGCATGGCCTGTGCGATCAGGCCTTGTGTGTAGCTCCATACCGGTTTTGAATTAAAATCAACTGTCCAGGGATCGGGAAAATGCTTCATTTCCGAATCGGCCATTCTGACAGCCATGGAAAGGCCGTCGGGAAACGGCCGATTTCCGGATTTCCATCCCGTGGAAAGGAAAAGAAAGCATACTAATTGATGTTTCCCATGTTTGTTAAGCAGCTTCCGAAAGCTGCATCTCTATTAG
>CAYNBE010000015.1:0-30200 GCA_964395045.1 uncultured Prolixibacteraceae bacterium
AAAATTGAACCAACAAAACTACCACTGCTTCTCCAGAAAGGATTTTCCTGACCGCGGTAAAAAATGTTCATGCACAAGAAAGTTCAAAATGAAGCCTTTAGGCTTAAAAAAATATTAAAAAAACTTATTTTTTTTCAGGAAATAATTTGGAGATAATAAAATTCTCTTTACTTTTGCTGCGTTATGTAATACATAAGACATTTTTAAAAAACTTACTAACAACAATGAATTCAAATGCTATGAGTAGATTTCGCAGACTGAAGCCACTGGCAGTGGCATTTTTGTTCCTGTTAATGGTTACCCAGGCCCTGTCTCAGGTGATATTGAAAGGAACAGTCACCGATGCAAGGGATGGATCGACCTTACCTGGGGTAAACATCATTGTGACAGGAACGATGGTAAGGACAGTTACCGATATAAACGGGAATTTTACGTTAAATGTTCCTGCAGGTGGTAAAGAACTGATGTTTTCCATGGTGGGATACTCCTCTCTGACGATGCCGATCGGGGAGACGACGGTTTTCAATGTTGCCCTGAAAGAAGCCACCAAGGCCCTGGATGAGGTGGTGATTGTAGGTTATGGGACCCAGAAAAGAAGTACCCTGACGGGATCAGTAACCAAATTGGATCCAAAATTGTTGGAAACGGGTGTCAGGTCTAATCCTGCCCAGGCTCTGGCAGGTACCATTCCGGGTTTGAGAGTGGCCACCACCACCGGCCGGCCCGGATCGCTGCCCACAATTGTGTTAAGGGGAGGTACTAATTTTGATGGTTCGGGAAGCCCGCTCATCATCATGGATGGCCAGATCAGGGGATCCATGAGCGGTTCTCCTTTTTCATCTGTTGTCTCCCCTTGGGTAATTTTTTTAACCTGAATCATTCCTGCATGAATTGCTCAACCAGAATTTCTTACCTGTTAAACATTACCTTTATTTTTGTAATAAACTCAACCATTTGAAATGAACATCATCCTGAACAGACCCCAAACCGAGATCCTTGCTTTTCTTCTTTTGTTGTTGTTGACATCCTTTCAGTGCAAAAAGAACATAACCCCCGAATCAGAACCGGTGATCGGACAGGCCGACACGGATATGAAAAGGATTCCCCTGTTTTCAGCCCGTTCAGGTGAAGATCTGATCACGATAAAATTTCCGGTTGTGGCCGAAAACCAACCGCTGGTCCTGAAGAAGGTGACGGTTACTTTTTCCCCTTCCAGCAATTTTGCGGGTTTATCGAACCTGACCGTCAAACACTCAGGCACTTTTAACGGTATCTACGTAAGTTCAGTTTTTGCATCTGCGTTCTCCCTTTCCGTTGAAACAGTTTTGCCCGGCTCTGTTGAAATGGGTAGCGGCACCCACTTTCTTACCTTAGGATTCGGTCTGAAAAACAATCCCGACCTGTTAACCAGTGTCCTGGTAGAAAAAGTAACGCTTTCATTTAAAAACTATGCGGATATTCAGGTCACACCCAGTAAATTCCGGTACCGCCCGGCGATGTTGTTGAGGGCTGCCGGTCAGGATAACTGCGACACCTACCGGATCCCCGGACTGGTGACTACCAACAAGGGAACTTTAATTGCTGTTTACGATAACCGGTACAACAACAGCAAGGACCTTCAGGAAGACATCGATATAGGGATGAGCCGGAGCACCGATGGCGGCCAAACCTGGGAACCCATGAAGGTGATCATGGACATGGGGGAATACGGGGGCCGTTCCCACCGGCTGAATGGTTGCGGCGATCCCTGCGTATTGTATGATACCGATAACAACACCCTGTGGGTAGCTGCTCTCTGGATGAGCGGTTCTTCGCCCGACCAGATGCTGTGGTGGGCCTCAAAACCGGGAATAAAACCGGAGGAAACAGGCCAGTTTATGTTGGTTAAAAGTACGGATGACGGAATTTCCTGGTCTCAAGCCATCAACATCACGGCACAAATCAAGGAGCCGGGGTGGCAGTTGTTGTTGCAGGGACCCGGCAGGGGGATCACCATGAAAAACGGTACGCTGGTTTTTCCGGCCCAGTTCAAAGCGGATATTGGAACCAAAGCAATCGACGGCGGACAATATACCTGCCACTCGACCATCGTTTACAGTAAAGACGGGGGTCAGCACTGGCAAATAGGCACAGGAGCAAAATCGAACACCACGGAAGCCCAGGTGGTTGAACTGGCTGACGGCAGCCTGATGCTCAACATGCGGGATGACCGAAACCGCTCCGACAAAGGTCCAACCAACGGTCGTGCCGTGGCAACTACCACCGACCTGGGGAAAACCTGGACCACCCACCCCTCCTCCAATTCCGCTCTGCCCGAGCCCAACTGCATGGCCAGCATCATCAGCGCTGATGTTCTGGTTAATGGAAAGCTTCAGCAGGTTCTCTTCTTCTCAAATCCCAACAACAAGGAGTCCCGTTCAAACATGACCATCAAAGCCAGTCTCGACGGAGGCATCACCTGGCCTGACAAATACCAGGTTGAACTCAATTCCGAACCCGGGTATGGCTATTCCTGCATGAGCATGGTCGATGCCAATACCATCGGTATCTTGTATGAAGGTACCAAAGAATTGTTTTTTCAGAAGATAGCTGTTGCCGATATTTTAAAAGACCTTATTCTGAAGTAATGATTAAAAAGCAGCATGATGATAGGCAACTGTTTTGAGCATCTAAAACCGGTCAGGTTTCTTCCTTATTTTGTTGCTTTCGCAATTTTCCTGTCGGTCGCGGCGGGAATATATGCATGTTTTTCCGAAAAAAAGGAGAGGATGCCTGCTTTGATACCCATGCCCCAAAGAATAGCATGGAAAGGAAAAGAATTCGGATCGGACGATAACGGCAACAGGATAATCCGCCGCATAGTAGAGGAACTTCCGGGAGTTCCGGTGAATCAGAATGAAGCCTATATGCTTGATGTTACTCCGGATTCGGTGATTCTCCGGGCAAAAACCCAGGCAGGTCTGTTCCGGGGAGAGCAAACCATCAGACAGCTGACTTATTCAAGAGGAGGAAAGAATTACATTGCCACCTGTTCTGTTACTGACTGGCCGGCTTTTGCCATACGGGGATTCATGCAGGATGCCGGCAGAAATTATATGTCGCCCTTTTTTCTGAAAGAACAGATCGATGTGATGGCTGCTTATAAGTATAATCTTTTTCATTTCCATCTTACCGATAATCCCGGATGGCGGCTGGGAAGCAGAAAATATCCGCAGCTGAAAAATCCCGGCACCATGAGCAGATGGCCCGGGAAATATTACTCACAAGAGGAGTTCACCGATCTGGTGAATTACTGCGATGAACGCTTCATAACACTGGTTCCCGAAATAGATGTGCCGGGTCATTGCGAAGCTTTCCGCAAGGCTTTCGAACTGGATTCGATGGGCGATCCACGGGTAAAACAAATCTTACTTGACCTTGTGGATGAACTTTGTAGCCTTGCTCCGGCTGAAAAAATGCCTTATATCCACTTGGGTACCGATGAAGTCTGGCATAAATATGAACAACCGGCAAATGACTTGCTTCCCGCACTGGTCGAAAGGGTAAAGTACCACAGGAGAGAAGTGATTGTCTGGCGGCCAGGACAACAAATTGAAAATGATAATGTTTCCATTACCCAGCTCTGGTCCTCCAATGGGTACCCCAGGCCCGGGCACAGGTATATTGATTCAAGGTTGAATTACCTGAACCATCTTGATCCCCTGGCAGGGGTTGTCCAGCTTTTTTTTGACAGGATTTGCGGTGCACCGGAGGGAGATTCCCTGCGGCTGGGCGGAATCCTCTGTTGCTGGAACGATAACAATGTAAACAGCGAATACGATATCGTCAGGCAAAATCCTGTATATCCCGGAATGCTGGTTTACAGCGAAACTTCATGGAAAGGCCAGCCGGCAGACTTCGGGGAAAATTATCTGGCAAAACTGCCGCCGGCAGAAGATCCGTTGTTCAGTCAATTTCAAAACCTGGAGGAAAGGCTGATCAGTCACCGGGACCTTTATTTCAAAGGAAAACCTTTCCCTTATGTGAGGCAATCGGATATGGTCTGGAGTCTCATAGGACCATTTGATAATGGTGGCGATGTAGACAGAAGCTTCCCTGTTGAAGAGTTCATTAAAGACGGTTATGAGATTGACGGGAAAAAATACTCCTGGATAGGTCCTTGCTATGGCGCGACTATCCATATACGGCACTTCTTTGGTTTCCCATCCTGGTTTTCCGAAAAAACCGGGACAGTATATGCGGCAACGAAACTTTGGTCACCTGCTGACCGGGAAACCGGTTTCTGGATAGGCTTCCATGACTGGTCGCGCTCGGGAGGAAAACGTGGGGGTCCTTTCCCGCAGCAAGGCCAATGGCATAAAACCAACCCCAAAGTCTGGGTAAACGGGAAGGAAGTATCTCCACCAGTCTGGAAAAATCCGGGTTTAACCGAACATACCGATGAAATCCCTTTTAGCGACGAAAACTATTTTTTCAGGGAGCCGGCTATGATAAATCTGAAAAAAGGATGGAACCAGGTCCTGCTAAAGGTTCCACAGGATGGTACCTCGTGGAAATGGATGTTCACATTTGTGCCTGTTGAAAAGGAAAATGAAAACGTCCATGAGGTTAATGGATTGAAATTTAAATATAATTAACCCATGAGGAATTACCTTTTAACGGGCATTATTTTACTGATATGGGGTCAGTCGGCTGCAACTACCGGGGATAATATGCTCGCCGGCCGGAAAACAAGGATTGCCTGTATTGGTAATTCGGTAACCTATGGTTACGGCCTGAAAAATCCAGCCAGGAAAAGCTATCCGGCAAGATTACAGTCCCTGATGGGAGATGATTACCTTGTCGGTAATTTCGGACGCAACGGGGCTACTTTGCTATCAAAAGGCCACAATCCCTATATTCAGTCTGAGGAGTTTCACAATGCTGTTCAATTTCAGCCTGATATTGTTGTTATTGATTTGGGCTTAAACGATACCGATCCACGCAACTGGCCCAATTTCAGTGATGATTTTATTACCGATTATCAGAATCTGATCAGCCGTTTTAAAACCATTGAAGGTCAATTGCCCCGGATATACATTTGCCTGATGACACCGGTTTTTTATGGTCATTCCCGTTTCAAGTCAGGAACACGCGATTGGTTCTGGCAAATCATGGAAAACATTCAACAGGTGGCAGAAAATACCGGTGCCTGCCTTATTGATTTGCATTCACCCCTTTATAAAAGAGCCGATTTGTTTTCGGATTACCTGCACCCTGATGCCGAAGGGGCCGGAATTATTGCCACAAAAGTGTACTCCTATATTACCGGCGACTTTGGCGGGTTCAGGCTGGCCCCTGTGTTCGGGGAGCATATGGTTTTTCAGCAGAAGAAACCGGTGGAAGTGTATGGGATTTCGGACAGCAAAGATACCATAGCGGTATTATTAAATGGCCATTCTTCAGAAACCACCGCAGGGAGTGATGGTAAGTGGAGAATAACCATGCCGCTTCTCCCGGCCGGTGGTCCTTACATTCTTCAGATCAGGGTCAATGGTGTTTTAAAAGTGGACTGGAACGATATCCTGTCGGGTGAAGTATGGTTTTGTTCGGGGCAGTCGAACATGGAATTTGAGCTGAAATTTTCAGAAAACGGGCAGTCTGAAGCTCAGAATGCATCCGATAGCAGGTTGCGCTTTTTTAATTACAAAGGTTTCATCAGAACCGATTATGTTCAATTTGATTCGATTTCGCTTGAAAGAATCAATCACCTAAGCTACTTTGAAGGTTCATGGCAAACCTGTACCCCCGGATCGGCATCAAAATTTTCGGCCATCGGATATTATTTTGGCAGCAGTTTGCGCCAAAAACTGGGTGTACCCGTGGGTTTAATCCTGGTGGCTGTCGGAGGTGCACCCATTGAAGCATTCATTGACCGGAAATCCCTTGAATTCCATCCTGTCCTGGTGGATGTATTTCTCAACAGAAGCAAGAATGACTTCATTTTTGAGTGGGTACGACAACGGACATCTACGAATAATGCCCTGAGCGGGAACCCTCTTCAGCGTCATCCTTATGATCCGGCGTACATTTTTGAATCAGGAATCGACCCTCTGGGCAGTTTCCCTGTTCAGGGGGTGATCTGGTACCAGGGTGAGTCGAATGCCCATCATCCGGAGTTATACCGGACATCTTTTACTGAGCTGGTTCAATCGTGGCGGAAATTCTGGAAAAATCCGCAGCTGCCCATCTTTTTTGCCCAGCTTTCCAGCCTGGACCGCCCGACATGGCCTCATTTCCGGGATGTGCAGCGGCAACTGGCTGACAGGATCCCACATACTGCCCTGGTAGTGACTTCCGATGTGGGCGATTCATTGAATGTGCATCCTGTCAGGAAAAAACAGGTAGGTCAGCGGTTTGCACTTCAGGCATTCGACAAGGTGTATAACCTTTATGTGGCCTCTGATGGTCCGGTTCCCCTGAAAACCAGGGAAACGAGGGAAAAGTTGATCCTTTCATTTGGTTCGGCCCGGAAGCTGAAAACCTCAGACGGGAAATCCCTCTCCGAGCTGGAAATCGCAGGCCTGGACGCAGTGTTCCGACCAGCCAGCGGAATACTGAAAAGGAATAAAATAGTGATCAAAGAACCCGGTGACAAGATTACCGCGGTACGATACGGCTGGAAACCCTATTCCCGGGGGAACCTGGTCAACGAATCAGGACTGCCAGCTTCCACATTTAAAGTCTACACAAAATAATCTGTAAAAATATGAACGAAATGGAAAAATTTGAAGGATTGATTGCCGCACCATTTACCCCGATGAACGATAAGGGTGAAATTATGTATGATGTTATTCCCCGTTATTGTGAATTCCTCGAAAATAATAGGGTTGTGGGGGCATTTATCAACGGTTCGACGGGGGAAGGTGTTTCGCTTTCACAGAACGAAAAGATGAAAACCACGCAAGCCTGGACAAATGCTGCAAAAAACAAGAAAATAAAAGTGATTAATCTGGTCGGTGGCACCTGTTATCAGGAGGCGATCGAAAATGCCATTTTCTCAAAAGAGAGTGGTGTGCACTCGATAGCCATCCTTGCCCCTTACTATTTCAAACCAGCCGGGGCAAAGCAGCTGGCAGATTTTTGCGCTATAATTGCTGAATCAGTTCCGGATTTGCCTGTTTATTTTTATCATATCCCGGTACTCACCGGCTGTTATGTCAATATGTTTGATTTTCTTCAGGAAGCAGCGGTTTCAATACCGAATCTGGCAGGTATCAAGTATACCCACGAGGATTTCATGGATTTTCTTTCATGCATCACCTTCATGGATGGAAAATATGACATGTTATGGGGAAGGGACGAAAACCTGCTTTCCGCGCTTGTTCTGGGAACCCGTGCCGGCGTAGGAAGTACATTCAATTATGCAGCCCCTCTTTACTACCGTATGATTGATGCTTTTGACCGTGGAGATCTTCCGCTTGCCCGTAAATTGCAGCAACAATCCATTGACATGATCCGTCTACTTGGAAAATATGGCGGAATTGCTACCGGAAAGGCCTATATGAAATACATCGGTTTCGATTATGGCCAATTCAGGCTACCTGTGACAAATATGAGTTCGCATACATACCATCAATTCGTAAGTGATGTGCAGGCACTCAACATGGAACACCTGTTTTCTCAGAAATAATTTCTTTTTATTGTTTTTAATTCTGGCTATGATAATAGTTGCGGAGTCATGCAAACAGGCCGGGAATGATCCGGGAGGATTGGTTTGGGTCGATCTTCCCCCGTTACCTCCAGCAAAAGGCAAGTTTGTCCAGCCGGGCCTCGCAGGTCCTATGGCAGGTGCGTTGGGCAAATACCTGATGGTTGCCGGTGGTGCGAATTTCGAGGATGAGATGCCATTGAGGGGAGGTGCAAAAAGCTACCACGATGAGATATTTTTGCTGGAAAAGAGCACAAACGGTGCGTTTTCATGGAGCCAGAATTCCGGCACCCTGCCCTTTTCGGTTGCTTATCCGGCCTGTTTAACAACACCGGAAGGAATTGTCACTATCGGAGGTGAAAATGAAAATGGCCCGTTAAACAATGTTTTCAGGTTTTCGCTTGTTGACGGGCATATCACTACGGAAAACCTTCCCGGACTTCCCGTGCCGCTTACTTCACCTGGAGCAGCCCTGGCGGGGAGGAAAATTTACCTGGCAGTAGGATTGGATAGTGAAGGAGCAAGCAATGCCTGTATGGTACTTGATCTGGATGACCTGCAGTCAGGATGGGAAAAACTGCCCGGTTTACCGGTTCCTTTGTCGCACAGCGTGGTGGTTATGCAGTACGACGGTACAGAATACTGTTTGTATGTTTTTGGCGGCCGCAACAAAACATCCGATGTACATACTTTTTTCAGCTCAGTCTGAAAATTCACTCCCTCCCGGTCGGTTTGGGAAAAGGAAGGGTCTATTATTTCAGAAGGTGTTGAACAGGTACTGTCAGCAGGAACGGGTATTCCGGCCGGAAGCCATTATGTATGGCTGTTCGGTGGTGATCCTGGGATCTTTTTCAATCTGACCGAAAGACTGAACAATGCCATTGCCCTGGCCGGTGATTCTGTCAGAAAAATGCTCCTGGCAGGAAAAGACAGTATGCTGACCCACCATCCGGGATTTTCCCGGAAAATATTGGCTTACGATACCATTGAAAAGTCATGGACCGACCTGGCGACGGCTGACAAACAGGTTCCGGCCACGACCGTTGCATTTTACTGGGAAGGCATGGTGGTTATCCCTTCGGGGGAAATTCGCCCCGGGGTAAGGACTCCTGCCCTGCTGGCTGCCGAAATTCAATTATACGGGCAATAAATCCTGTTTCATTATATGAATACAACAAAACTGATACATCAGTACAAGTCGGAGCTTTTGGAAAATGTTATTCCCTTCTGGGGAAAATACTCCTTGGATAAGGAATACGGAGGATATTTCACTTGTCTTGACAGAAGAGGAAATGTATATGATACCGACAAGTTTATCTGGTTGCAGGGACGCCAGGTATGGATGTTTTCCTCCCTTTACAACCGGGTGGAGCAGCGGCCTGAGTGGCTTGCTATGGCCGTTCACGGGGCTGAATTTCTGAGGAAATACGGACATGACGGCAACCTGAACTGGTATTTTTCCCTTACCCGTGAGGGCAAGCCGCTGGTTGAACCCTACAATATTTTCAGCGACTGTTTTGCCACCATGGCTTTCGGGCAGCTATCCATTGCCACCGGGAACGATGAATATGCCAGTATTGCCAAAACTACGTTTGAAAATATCCTGCGGCGCTCAGATAAGCCAAAGGGCAGATTCAGCAAGGCAGTCCCCGGAACACGTCCGTTGAAGGGATTTTCACTTCCGATGATCCTGTGTAATCTTTCGCTCGAGATTGAGCACCTGCTGCCTGAGGATATAGTGGAAGAAACCATTGGCCGGGTTTTACATGAGGTGATGCATGTGTTTTATCAGCCTGATTGCGGGCTTATTCTCGAAAACGTCAAACCCGACGGAAGCTTCAGCGATTCATACGAGGGGCGCCTGCTTAACCCCGGACATGCTATCGAAGCGATGTGGTTTATCATGGATCTATCGGTGCGCCTTAACCAACCGGAACTGGCCAGGGAAGCTGTTGAAATTGCCCTGAGGACGTTGAAACATGGCTGGGACGATCAGTATGGCGGGATTTTTTATTTTCTTGATATAAAAGGGCATCCTTTACAGCAGCTCGAATGGGACCAGAAGCTTTGGTGGGTGCATATGGAAACACTGATTACGCTGGCAAAAGGATATCAGTTGACAGGAAATGAAGAATGCTGGACCTGGTTTGAAAAAGTGCATGACTATACCTGGTCGCATTATCCCGATCCGGACTATGGTGAATGGTGGGGATACCTTGACCGCCGGGGTGATGTGTTGTTGCCTCTCAAGGGGGGTAAATGGAAAGGGTGTTTCCATGTACCCCGTGGCCTGTACCAGATATATACCACCCTTGAAAAAATTGTGTAGAGACGTCCGGCCGGACGTCTCTACAATAAATAAAACAAATATGAAAATTAAAGAAAAATCCTGGTATCCCTGGCTGGTGGTGGCACTTCTCTGGGTGGTTGCGCTGCTGAACTATCTTGACCGGCAGATGCTTTCCACCATGAAAGTTTCCATGATGGCCGATATCCATGAGCTGGAAACAGCGGAGAATTTCGGAAGGCTGATGGCCATATTCCTTTGGATTTACGGTCTTATGTCACCGATGGCTGGACTGATCGCGGACCGTATTAACCGCAAATGGCTGATAATAGGCAGTTTGAGTGTGTGGTCATTCGTTACCCTGACGATGGGGTACTGTACCAGTTTCGGGCAATTATACGTATTGCGCGCCATTATGGGGATCAGTGAGGCATTGTATATTCCTGCCGGTTTATCGCTGATTGCGGAGTATCACCGGGGAAATACCAGGTCATTGGCTGTAGGCATTCACATGACAGGCCTGTATGTTGGCCAGGCATTGGGCGGTTTCGGAGCCACAGTTGCCCATGAATGGTCGTGGCAGACAACTTTTCACAGTTTCGGACTGGTAGGGATTGTTTATAGTCTGATCCTGGCATTTCTTCTGTTTGAAAAGCGGGAACACCTCGAAGAACCTGCAAAGAAGTCCACCTTCAGCGGTAGATTGGCTTCGGTCAGGCACAGCCTGGGCATGTTGCTGGGTACCATAAGCTTCTGGGTGATTCTGTTTTACTTTGCTGCTCCCAGTTTCCCGGGATGGGCAACGAAAAACTGGCTTCCCACGCTCTTCTCGGAGAGTCTCGGCATTGAGATGGCAAAAGCAGGGCCTTTAAGTACAATAACCATTGCCATATCATCTTTTATCGGGGTTATTTCAGGGGGAATTCTGGCCGACCGGTGGATATCCCGAAACCTGCGCGGCAGGATATATACAGGTGCCATCGGTTTGTCGCTGACCATTCCGGCTTTGTTGCTGCTGGGTTTCGGAAATAACCTGGTGACTATTGTCGGTGGCGGGATACTTTTTGGCATTGGTTTTGGAATGTTTGATGCCAACAACATGCCCATTTTATGCCAGTTTATTTCTCCCCGTCACCGTGCAGCCGGGTACGGGCTGATGAATATGACGGGCGTATTTGCCGGAGCTTTTATCACTGGTTTGCTGGGGTCATCGACCGATGCCGGTAACCTGGGGCACGACATAGCCCTTCTGGCAATACCGGTGGCATTGGCCATAATGCTTCAGCTGTTTACGCTTAAACCCATATTTACCGATAAACTCAGCGATTAAACCAGGATTTCCGGTGATCCAGGCCTGTGAAAACGGATTATTCCTGGAAATATCCCCTGATAATTCCCCGTTTTGAATCCTTGATAAAGAGAAGGATTTCATCCCTTTCCGGAGAAGCAGGCATCTCAGCTTCAATAATTTCAACCGCCTGGCTTGTATTAAATCCTTTCAGGTAGATATAACGGTATATATCCTGAATTTCCCTGATTTTTTCGTTTGAAAAATTTCTCCTGCGCAGGCCGATTGAGTTGATCCCCACATATGCAAGCGGTTCACGCCCAGCTTTGATAAACGGAGGAACATCCTTCCGCACCAGAGAACCACCTGCAATCATCACATGCGAACCAATATGAACGAACTGGTGAACGGCAGTCATTCCGGCCAGGATGGCATAATCGTCGATAACGACCTCTCCGGCAAGCTGGGAATTATTGACCATGATAACATTGTTCCCTACGATGCAATCGTGTGCCACATGTACATAGGCCATCAGGAGGCAGTTGTTCCCAACGATGGTTCTTCCTTTTGCAGCAGTCCCCCGGTTAATGGTAACAAATTCACGAATGGTAGTATTGTTCCCGATTTCAACCGTTGTGTATTCCCCCCTGAATTTGAGGTCCTGGGGTATCGCCCCGATTACGGAACCGGGAAAAATCTGGCAGTTTTTGCCAATCCTTGTACCGGCCAGGATGGTGACATTGGAACCGATCCTGGTACCTTCACCGATGACAACATCTTTGTCGATGTTTGCGAAAGGTGCTATGGAAACACTTTCCGGAACGACAGCTTCCGGATCTATATATGCCAATGGTTGTTTCATTCTGACGTAACTATTAATTATTGTTTCTAACAATCTGGGCCATAAATTCTCCTTCAGCGACCACTTTTCCCCCAACGTAACTGGTACCCCTGATATTTGCGATGCCCCGCCTGATCGGCGATATTAACTCAATCTTAAATACGAGGGTATCGCCAGGGACCACTTTTCTTCTGAATTTAACATTGTCCATCCGGATAAAATAGGTTGAGTACTTGCCTTCGAGCTGACTGAGGACAAGCAGGCCACCAGTTTGTGCCATAGCCTCGACCAGAAGCACTCCCGGCATTACCGGTTCGTCGGGAAAATGTCCCTGGAAAAAAGGTTCGTCGATGGTGACGTTTTTAATCCCGATGATCAGGTTTTCTTTCATGTCGATAATTTTATCAACGAGAAGAAAGGGAAACCGGTGAGGAAGGATATCGGCAATCCGGACTACATCCAAAATAGATTCCATGGAAGGATCGTATTCGGGAGCTGCATTTTCCTGTTTCACGATTGCTTTCTTGAGCTCTTTGGCCATTTTTGTATTGGCACTGTGTCCGGGTTTGGTGGCAATGATCCGTCCTTTGATATGGCGGCCGGTTAGAGCAAGGTCACCAATTACGTCGAGAAGTTTGTGCCGGGCACATTCATTGTCGAACTGGAGATTGACATTATTTAAAATTCCTTGCGATTTGACTGCTACGTGTTCGTGGTTGAACAAATCGGCAAGTTTGTCAAGCTGTTCCTGGGTAATTTCTTTGTCGATGATCACAATGGCACTGCTCAGGTCTCCTCCCCTGATGAGGTTGTTGTGCTTCAGAAGGTATTCAAGCTCATGGAGGAAAACGAAAGTCCTGCAGTTGGCTACTTCAGTCTTGAAATCAGATATTGAGTTAAGGGTGGCATACTGGTTATTGAGAACCTTTGAATTGAACGATATCATGACTGTCAGACTGTAGTCGTCATCGGGAAGGGCGATCAGCTCCGAACCAGTTTTTTCGTCACGGAATACGATTTTTTCCTTTATTTCAAAATATTGTCTTTCGGCTTCCTGTTCTACAATCCCGGCTTCTTCGATAGCAGCAACAAAGACCCGTGAACTTCCGTCAAAAATCGGAGCTTCCTCGTTGTCGATTTCAACCAGCACATTGTCGAGCCCCATTCCGATGAGGGCCGCCAGGGTATGTTCGATTGTTCCGACATTCACCCTATCTTTTCCGATCATGGTTCCCCTTGAAGTATCGGTGACCAGGTCGGCATCGGCATCAATAATTGGTTGTCCGGGAAGATCGGTTCTTTGAAACTTAAAACCATAATTAACTGGTGCGGGCTTAAAGGTCATGTTTACATGGGTACCTGTATGGAGTCCTTTCCCTCGTAAATTAAAAGGACGCGCTAGAGTCCTTTGCATTTGTGTCATAATGCTTTCAATGATAACAGATTATTATTCGGTTTTTTTTCTGATTCTGCTAATCTCTTTTTGCAATTCGATAATTTCCTGCCGGAGTTGGGGGAGGTTTCTAAGGATGGTATACATGCGGAGGGCATGCCGGTGTTCCATTACCGGTGTTCCGAAAACAGTCTGATTTGATTTAATATCGTTTGAGGCACCGCTTTGGGCACCGATCTGGACATTATCACCGACGGTCATATGTCCGGCAAGTCCAACCTGTCCGGCGAACCTGCAGTTTTTTCCAACCTTGGTGCTTCCGGCCAGGCCGGTTTGTCCTGCCATCACCGTATTCTCACCGACCTCACAATTATGGCCGATCATAACCAGGTTGTCGATTTTCACCCCTCTCCGGATGATGGTTGGATCCATGGTACCGCAGTCGATGGTGGCATTGGCCCCGATTTCAACATCATCTTCGATGATGACGTTTCCAACCTGGGGAATCTTTTTAAATGAGCCATCCTGTTGGGGGGCAAATCCGAAACCATCGGCCCCAATCACTGCTCCCGAATGAATAATACAACGCGAACCGATTCGGGTATCATCATATATTTTTGCCCCTGAATAAATGATGGTGTCGTCCCCAATGACACAGTTGCTGCCTAAATAAACATGGGGATATATTTTCACCCTGTCACCAATTTTTACCTGGCTGCTTGCATAGGCGAAAGCCCCAAAGTAACCATCGGAACCCAGAACAGCTGTTTCATGGATAAAAGAGGGCTGTTCTATCCCGGTTTTCATCACCTTGCGGTTTTTTTCAACCATTTCGAGAAGCGATGCAAATGCCTGGTAGGAATCGTGAACCACAATCAGGGTAGCCTTAAACTCCCGCTTTGGTATAAAATCCCGGTTGACCAATATCACAGAGGCATCGGAATCGTAAAGGTAATGTTCATACTTCGGATTGGAAAGAAATGCGAGGGTACCGCTTTTCCCTTCTTCAATTTTTGATATACTACTGACGGATACGCTGGGATCACCAATGATCTCCCCTTTCAGGAACCGGGCAATTTCTTCAGCTTTGAAATTCATGCATCAAAATTTAGCGATGCAAAAATAGAGTTAAATTAATTAACAACCAATTCTTTCGGAATCGTCATGAAAAATTTGCTTGTAATTAAATCCGGAATTTTTTTATTACTTTTGCACCAGATTTTCAGAAAGGCTGGGGATAGGGGGCACGGATGTCCCCTATTTTGTTACAAAAATGATTGCCAGAGAGAGTATTATTGAATTGGTGAAAGGGAAACTGACAGGAAATATGTTTCTCGTGGATGTGATGGTTAGCCCGTCCAATGTGATACATATTGAAATTGATAACCATGACGGTCTGACCATTGATCAATGTGCTGAACTTAACCGGTTCATCGAATCACAGCTGGATCGTGAAGCTGAGGATTTTGAGCTTCAGGTATCTTCTCCGGGAGTTGGCCACTATTTTAAAGTGAATGAACAATTTCGCAGGAATATTGGGCATGAACTGGAAATCATCACTTCGGGAAACAATTCTTACCGGGGAAAACTGATAGATGCCGGAGAATCGGGGATAGTCCTCGAAGTTACCACAAAAGAAAAACAGGAAGGGGAACGAAAACCCCGGCTGGTGACAAAAATGGTATCATTTGATTATGTCGATATTAAGAAAGCAAGAGTTATTATTTCCTTTAAATAATACCTGACACCATGGAGAACATGAATCTGATAGATACTTTTTCTGAATTCAAGGAACTGAAAAACATCGACAGGGCCACCATGATGAGTGTCCTCGAAGATGCATTCAGAAATGTCCTGATCAGGCAATTTGGAACGGATGAAAATTTTGATGTAATCATAAACATCGACAAAGGTGATTTTGAAATCTGGAGAAATCGTGAAGTGGTTGAAGATGACGATTTTGAAGATCCTGCCAGGCAAATTCCCCTCAGTGAAGCATTGAAAATAGACGAAGATTATGAGGTGGGTGAAGAGGTTACAGATGAGGTGAAGCTTGCAGACTTTGGCCGGCGAGCCATTTTAAACCTGAGGCAGAACCTGGCCAGCAAAATCATGGAACTGGAGAAAGACAACATCTTTGGAAAATACAAAAAAAAGATCGGGGATATTGTAACGGGTGAAGTTTATCAGGTCTGGAAAAAAGAAATCCTTGTTCTGGATGATGAGGGAAATGAACTGATTCTTCCGAAAACCGAGCAAATTCCATCGGATTATTTCCGCAAGGGCGATTCACTGAGGGCTGTTGTAATCAAGGTAGAGCTCAGGAACAATACCCCGCTCATCATCCTGTCGCGGACCTCGCCCGTCTTCCTTGAAAGGTTGTTTGAACTGGAAATACCCGAAATATTCGATGGGCTGATTACGATTAAAAACATTGTGAGGATTCCGGGAGAACGAGCAAAGGTCGCCGTGGAATCATACGATGAAAGGATCGACCCGGTGGGGGCATGTGTGGGGATGAAGGGCTCCCGTATCCACGGAATTGTCAGGGAACTAAGGAATGAAAACATCGATGTGATCAATTACAGTTCCAACCTACAGTTGTACATTAAAAGAGCATTGAGCCCGGCAAAGATCACCTCTATCAAGATTCACGAATCACAAAAAAGGGCTGAGGTTTATCTGAAACCCCAGGAGGTATCCATGGCTATCGGCAAGGGGGGCCTGAATATTAAGCTTGCCAGCCAGCTGACAGGATATGAAATCGATGTTTACCGTGAGATTGAAGAAGACGATGAAGATGTTAACCTGGATGAGTTCGCTGATGAAATTGAAGGATGGGTCATTGATGAATTGAAATCGATCGGGTGTGATACCGCGAAAAATGTGCTGAACCTTTCCCGCGAAGACCTGATCAAGAGGACTGATCTTGAAGAGGAGACTATTGATGAGGTTTTGCGGATATTGAGATCGGAGTTTGAATGAAATTATTGCAGTATGAATACTTGAAAAGTTCAGGTTGTTGATAAGTGGCTGTTCCGGAGTTAAAACGTAATTTTGCAAAGAGGAAAAAGGATTGGGGAATATGCAGAGATTAAGTAAACTGGCGAAAGAGTTCAATGTGGGAATCCAGACGATAGTTGATTTTCTGCATAAGAAGGGACATAACATTGATCCGAATCCCAACACCAAAGTCTCGGATGAAATTTGTCTGCTTCTGGAAAAGGAATACAAAAGCGATATCTCCTTAAAGAGGGAGTCCGAAAAAATCACCCTACGCCAGATGCGGCCAAAAAAAGAAATCATAACCATTGAGGATATTTCCCGGAAAGATGAACTGGATGAAGATGATCGCGAAGATTATATTGAAGTAAAAGATCTGAAGAAAACCGCGGCAGCGGTGACCACCCCGAAACCCAAAGAAAAGCCTGCCGAGCAGCATGAAGAAATTCCAAGGGAAAAATTTATTCCACATTACAATGTTGTCGGGAAGATTGATTTGAATGAACTTCCCGGTGCACGGAAGAAGCAGGTTGAGAAGCCTGAAGAAAAGCCTGCCGAAAAACCTGCCCCGGTCTTACAGAAGAAGAAGGTTAAAGCTGTTCCGGAAGCACCGAAACAGGAAGTCGCCGAACACATTGCAGAAGAAAAAGTCACACCCGTGGAAATTTTAGTGCAGGAAGAGAAAGTTCCTGAAGTTGCTGAGGAGAAAGCGGTTGAAGTTCAACCTGTCGTTGAACATATCGCCACCGATATCCCAAAAGTGGATGAACCCAAGGTAGTCGGGAAGATTGATCTGGACAGTATCAATTCCAGGACAAGGCCTGACAAGAAAAGTAAGGAAGAAAAAGAGAGGGAGAGAAAAGCAAGGATCAAGCAGGAAAAGGATAAAAGGGAAAAGGTGGAAGAACCTGCTGAATTACCGACAGTTCCAGAGGAACGGCCTGAAGAGGATATTCTTAAAATCAAGGCTGAGAAGTTGGCCGGTCCGGTTATCGTAGGGAAAATTGAATTGCCCGCAGAGAAAGAAAAGAAAGGAATTGTCACTGACATTGACCGTGAGAGAAGAAAAAAGCGGCGCAAACGTATTCATAAAGATACCGAGAAAGTTACAGTCCAGGTAAAAGGGCAGGAACCCGTCAGAAAAGCCGAGGATGCGAAAAAACCCGGGAAAAAGAAGAAACTGCTCAAAAAGGAGATCAGCGAAGAAGATGTACAGAAACAGATCAAAGATACTCTTGCACGTTTAACTACCAAGGGCACCAAGTCGAAAGGATCAAAATACAGGCGTGAAAAGAGGGCCATTTTCAGTGAAAGGGCTGCTGCTCAAGCCGAATTGAATGATCAGCAAAAGAATGTGCTGAAGATAACCGAATTTGTAACGGTGAATGAACTTGCCACCATGATGAATGTCCCGGTGACAAAAATTATTGCTACCTGCATGAGCCTGGGATTGTTTGTGTCGATCAACCAACGCCTCGATGCTGAAACACTTTCCATTGTAGCCGATGAATTTGGATTCAAAGTAGAGTTTGTGAGTGTCGAGATACTGGAAGCTATTGAAGAACAGGAGGATAAGGATGAGGAACTTCAGCCCCGGCCACCCATTGTGACAGTGATGGGGCATGTCGATCATGGGAAAACCTCGTTGCTCGACTATATCAGGAAGTCCAATGTGATTGCAGGGGAAGCAGGAGGTATCACCCAGCATATCGGGGCATACAATGTAAGCCTGCCTGACGGCCGGAAGATTACATTCCTGGATACTCCCGGGCACGAAGCATTTACAGCCATGAGGGCCCGCGGAGCGCAGGTGACCGATATCGCCATTATCATTGTTGCTGCCGACGACGATGTCATGCCCCAGACCATTGAAGCCATCAACCACGCGTCAGCAGCCGGTGTACCCATTGTTTTTGCGATCAACAAAATAGACAAACCGGGAGCCAATCCTGAAAAGATTAAGGAATCGCTCGCAAAAATGAATTATCTTGTTGAAGAATGGGGCGGTAAGTATCAGTCGCACGACATTTCAGCAAAGATTGGGCTCGGGGTGAACGAACTGTTGGAAAAGGTACTCCTGGAAGCTGAACTTCTTGATTTGAAAGCCAATCCTGGAAAAAAAGCCAGCGGAACCATCATCGAATCATCGCTCGATAAAGGGCGTGGTTATATTGCCACCATCCTTGTCCAGTCGGGGACGCTGAAAGTGGGGGACGTGGTTCTGGCAGGACAGCACTTCGGACATGTTAAAGCCATGTTCAATGAACGAAACCAGAGAATCAAACAAGCCACTCCTTCTGAGCCGGTGCTTATTCTCGGCCTGGACGGAGCCCCACAGGCAGGCGATAAATTCCATGTGATCGAAAGCGAACGCGAAGCGAGGCAGATAGCCAACAAGCGTGAACAACTTGCCCGGGAACAGGGATTGCGCACCCAGAAACACATCACCCTTGACGAAATCGGACGAAGGATTGCCATCGGCAATTTCCAGGAGCTGAATCTGATTGTGAAAGGAGATGTGGATGGCTCCATCGAAGCTCTGTCCGATGCATTGATCAAACTTTCAACCGAAGAGATACAGGTGAATGTCATTCACAAGGCAGTGGGGCAGATTTCCGAATCAGATATCATGCTTGCATCGGCATCCGAAGCCATTGTGGTAGGATTCCAGGTGAGGCCGAGTGTAAATGCACGGAAACTGGCAGAAAAAGAACAAATCGATATTCGTCTCTATTCCATTATCTACGATGCCATCAATGAAATCAAAGCAGCCATGCAGGGGATGCTTTCACCTGAAATCAAGGAAGAAATCACCGGGACTGTTGAAGTAATGGAAACATTTAAAATTACAAAAGTCGGAACGGTTGCCGGATGCATTGTGCGCGACGGAAAAATCAGCAGGACGAATAAAATCAGGGTCATCAGAGATGGCATTGTCATTTATTCAGGTACTCTGGGCTCCCTGAAAAGATTTAAAGAGGATGTGAAAGAGGTAAAGAACGGATACGAGTGCGGACTAAACATCGAAAATTTCAACGATATCAAAATCGGAGACAATATAGAAGCATACATTGAAGTGGAAGTAGCTAAACAACTTTAATGTACCGGTTACCGCCGGATTCATGATTTAGATAAATGGTGAGTTTCATGTTTAAATAGAGAACATCATGGGGATAAACGGATCCGAAATCTTTCTTGTTGTGCTGGTTTTTCTGCTTTTATTCGGAGCCAAAGCAATTCCTGACCTGGCACGAACCCTTGGAAAAGGTATGAGGGAATTCAGGAAAGCCACTGAAGACATCAAACGGGAGATCAATGAGAGTGCATCGGACATTAGAAAGGACATCAACGAAATTACCACCAATGTTACGAAGGAAGCAAATTCTCTGAAAGACAACATCGAAGATACATTTACCGACTGATAACTCCTTTATACAGACGATACATTTGATGCACCTGCTTCCGATGTTCCGCGATAATGTGGATTTCTTTTTTTATCTCTGTTTTCAACATCATTTTTCTGCATGATCAGAGCTGAGAATATACACAAATCATTTGGTCAGCTTCAGGTTCTGAAAGGGATCAGTCTCGAAGTGCCTGCCGGTAAACTCTACTCTATTGTCGGGGCAAGTGGTGCCGGGAAAACCACTCTTTTACTGATTTTGGGTACCCTGAGCCTGCCTGACCAGGGTGAAATATATTTTGAAGGAAGGAAAATATCGGGGCTGAATGAGGCTGATCTCTCTCTTTTCAGGAACCGGAAAATCGGTTTTGTGTTTCAGTTCCATCACCTCCTGCCTGAATTTACCGCCCTGGAGAATGTTTGTATCCCGGCATTTATCGCCGGAATAACACGATCGAAAGCGGAATCGAGGGGAAAGGAACTGCTGGCCTACCTCGGCCTGAAAGACCGGATGAACCACAAACCTTCCCAGCTTTCGGGGGGAGAAAAGCAAAGAGTTGCCGTTGCAAGGGCCCTTGTGAACCAACCTGCAGTTATCCTGGCCGATGAGCCATCGGGAAATCTGGATTCCCGGAACAGGGATGAACTGCATGATCTCTTCTTTACCCTCCGTAACGATCTGGGTCAAACCTTTATCATAGTTACCCATGACGATTCTTTTGCTGAAAGGTCTGATCAGATTATTCACATCAGGGATGGTGTTATCGTATGATTTGCCCTGACTTGAAAGCGTTTCTGGATGAAAAGGCAGCATTTTATAACTGTCAGGAATTCATCGAATCAGACCCTGTCAGAATTCCCCATCTTTTTTCAGGAAAGGAAAACATCGAGATTTCCGGATTCCTTACTTCCACCCTTGCATGGGGGAATCGGGCATCCATCATCCGTCATGCCTCCCGGCTGATGCGGATGATGGACAATCAGCCCTCCGATTTCATCAGGAACGCTTCGGCGCAGGAACTTGGATCGGTGGCAGATTTTTATTACAGGACTTTTAACGGAACCGATGCCCTTTTCTTCCTCCGCTCACTCAGGAATATTTATGTGCAACATGGTGGCCTTGAAAAGGTATTTACCGAAGGATTCCGGAAAGGCCAATCAGTTAAGTCGGCATTGTGCCATTTCAGAAAGCTTTTTCTGGAAACTGTTCATGAAAAGAGATCCTGCAAACATCTGCCCGATGTTGAAAATGGATCGGCAGCAAAAAGACTGAATCTGTTTCTTCGATGGATGGTACGAAACGACGGGAAAGGAGTTGATTTTGGGATTTGGACCGGGATTCCGGTTTCCCGGCTGATGCTTCCTTTTGATGTTCACACTTCCCGAACTGCCCGTAACCTGGGGATTCTCATGCGGAAACAAAACGACTGGCAAGCAGTCGAAGAGGTGACTTCGGTACTGCGGGAATTTGATCCTGCCGACCCTGTCAGGTACGATTATGCCCTGTTCGGGATCGGAGTCTGGGAAAAATTATTTTGAATCGGTTTTCGCACCATAGGCCAGGTCGCCCGCATCGCCAAGACCCGGGACAATATAAGATTTGGAATTCATCGCTCCATCAACGGCTCCAAGCCACAGGGTTACTTCCCTGTCCTGAATCCTCTTCCTCAGATACGCAACACCCTGCCGGCTGCTGATTATGGAAACCAGGTGAACGTGTTGTGGTTTTCCTTTTCTGAACAAGGCATGGTAACTAATCTCCATCGACATCCCCGAGGCCAGCATAGGATCGGACAGGATCACCACTTTCCCGTCCAGGGAAGGTGAGGACATGTATTCGAATTCGATATCAAACGAATGTTCATCCGAATATTTCCGGTATGCTGAAATGAAAGCGTTTTCTGCTTTATCAAAAATCCGCAGCATTCCCCGGTGCATGGGAAGGCCTGCCCTCAATATGGTGGCCAGAACAGGTTGCGATGCCAGCACCGGGGTTTTAGAAATACCCAACGGGGTCACAATCTCCTTTTCTTCATACCGGAGAGTTTTGCTGATTTCAAACGCGAACAGCTCACCAAGCCGTTCCAGGTTTTCCCGGAACCTGAGCGGATCTTTCTGAATGGTTGCATCTCGGAGTTCGGCAAGATACTGATCAGCGATGGAATGTTTATTGCCGATGGTATGAATCTTCATCTGTTCTAAATTTGGCACTTCAGTTTTCCGGGCTCCTGGTTGGGTTTCCTGTTTCAACCTTTCTGGTCAGGTAAAAATGGCATCTCCGTCACCGTCCTGAAGCCAGGAATGATCACGGAACAAAGGTAAAAGTTCTTTGGTCACGGCAATGTGCCTCTCAACCCGCTTTTTGAACAAAGCAGGCAACTTGTGCCTTTCCACGGTACGGAGATAACCCGGCATATAAGTGGTGAAGGAGAAAATTTGTTCCCGGATCAGATAATCATGAAGCGCTGACCAAACCGGTTCCTCCGCTCCCTCTTCACAATAGAAACAAGGCACCGTGGCATGATTTTCCCTGATATTGAGCAGTATCAGGGCAACGGTTTTCGCCTGATCCGAAAAGATGAGATAATACTGACGGAAGCTGCCGGTATAGTATGAAAAAGGGTAATCTTCATTATTTTCAGACTTTTCGGTTTGCAGCCATTTCCATTTCAAAATCCATTCCAACTCCTTCGAAGTTCTTCTGATGAACTCCTGCCTGCTGTGATCGGTAATGAACCGGGAGAGTGATTCGTCCAGATTTTCTCTTTCGCTGATGATAAGGTGCCGGATTTCTTCCCGCTGCCGCCTGCGTATAAATAGAGGAACGATGGTTCCATTCAGAATGGTATCGGTAACCATCCCCATTAATGAAAGAAGTCGATTGCCGATCTTTCGCCTGATCATCTGGTGAAAATAGAACCTGTAAACTATTTTCATCCCCGGAGCAGGTTCAAGAAATTCGAACCATCCTGTCCTTCCAAGAACATCCTTCGACCGGGGAGTACAATCGGTCAGAAACATGCGGTGGTTGCAACATTTCATTGCGCGGGCAAACACCGGCAGGGCGAGATGTTTTCCTTTAACAGGATGGGCCCACCAGCCTGAATTTGAGCAGGCACGGAGGCCGGGGTCCCCGCAGATATAATCGGGAAGCAGTCCTGCCATGGCCAGCAGGGACTTCTCTTCAAAGGCAATGATCAGGGCTACATCATCGGGCGAGGCCCTCGGATTCTGAAATTGTGACAAAGCCCTCAACGGTGTGATAGGCTTTGGGGATAGCGACCTGAATAAACTGCTTTCTATAAAAGCAGGCAAATCGCCTGTCCTGATTTCATGAATGATCATTCAGCCTGATTTTCATTTCAATAAAATCGACAATCGACCTGGTTCCGGTGAGTTCCAGGGCTTCAAACAAATCAATCTCAAGTTCAAATTCTTTCTCCAGTTCCCTGATCAAAATAACATGGTTCAGGGAATCCCATCCGGCAATATCCCGGGCTAGATATTCCTGCCCGGTTTGAAGCGTGATTCCGAGAACCTTTTTAAAAACCCGGGTTACTCCGGCAATGATCCTCTCTTTATCCATTGTTTGCAAAATACCTGTAAATATACAACTCCCCGGTGACAGTGAATCCCATTCGTTTGTAAAAGGGTACCGCGGAGAGAGATGAGTGAAGGACAATCTTTGACCTTCCTCCTGATGTGATTTCCCGAATGGTGCCGGAAACAAGAGAGGAGCCTATTCCCATGTTCTGTTTCTCCTTTTTTGTAACCACCATATACAAACCGGTAACCTGATGAAAGGTGAATGTCAGCAGGCCCGAAACCATTTCGTTCCCTTCTTTAAATCCCCGGAATGAAAATCCGTCCAACCTGGCAAGAACCTCGAGCAGCCGGGCATCTGCCGGCTGATTCCTGAAAAGGACGCTATTCACGATTTCACTGAATTGGTACAGGTCAGAAGGAATTATTATTTGGCAAACCGGCCCTCTCTCTGCATAAGAAAGTTCCGGTGCCGCTTCTTCATTTGTCCGCTCCATGAGTGTCCATTTGTCGACCGGGAAAAACCGATAACGGCGCAGAAGAGGCTGATGTCCGGGACCGAACAATCCTAGCGGGGCTATGAACATGTCGGGAAGGCCATCATGTTCTACAGCGCCGGTCAATTGATAAAGAAGCTTTTCCCTGTCGTCATCGGGAACCAGGTTGAACACCAGGCTGGGCCAGCATCCCATGGGAGCTTTCACATACGACCAGGAATCACATTTTCTGAAGGTGTTATGGCCAATTCTTCCTACCTTCTCATAAAACTCCCAAAGATTGGCTATGGCATCATTCATGATTCAGACCTGAAAGGAACATCTGTTCAAGTTTTTTCCGGTCGGTTTTTCCTGAAAGGCCCAGCGGCAGGCGTTTGATCCGGATAATCCGTGACGGAACCAGGTATTCAGGATAAGATTTTCCGATCTTTTTTTTCATTTCCGCTTCATTCCAAACTTGCCCGGTTGTAAAGACAACAAGTTGCCGCACCCCTGAAGCCACTTCTGGTGCCAGAGCCACATCATCCTGATGGCCGAACAACTTGTTCATGGCCGATTCAACCTCTTTCAAATCTACCCTGTATCCGTTAATTTTCAGCTGGTTATTCAGTCTTTTCAAAAAATGGTAGTTTCCTGTTTCATCACGGTAAACCTGATCCCCTGTCCTGTAGTATTTTTTAATTCCCGATGAATCAGGCAATTCGAGAAAAATATCGTCTGAACCTGTCAGGCAGTACCCTTTCATCAGCTGCGAACCTCCGATCAGCAGTTCTCCTTCACCTGATCCTTCGACCAGGGAGCCGTCTTCGCTTAGCAATTGTACGATGGTATCGCCAACCGGTTTTCCGATTGAAACGATTCCCTGGTAGCTGTCAGCCTTTTTCCCCGGAGGGCAGCGGTAAGCCAGTGTTGTGACGGTTGTTTCCGTGGGGCCGTAGACATTGGCTATCTCGGCATTTGGAACGGAAGGGCGGAATTCATTGACCAGATTTTCAGGAAGGGCTTCCCCTCCGAAATGAAAATACCTGATATGAGGCAGGTTCAAGGAAGTAAAGTAAGGTCGTAGACAAGTCAGGAGAGAAGGTGTAACCTGTACCCAGCTAATTTCCCTGTTAAGAAGGGAGGTGGCAACTGCAAGATACCGGAAAGGATGTCCGGGTGTTAGCACAACTGCACCTCCTTTGTACAGGGGAACCAGAAATGCGGTAACCGACGCATCCGCGGTCAGGTCGTATGTCTGAAGAAACCTGTCGGTTTCATTTATTTGGGGGAACAATTGCATAAAACCGGTCAGGAATGCCTCAATGTTTTGGAGTGAAACCGGTACATGCCTGGGCTCACCCGTGGTTCCCGAAGTGGTCAGGATATAGACCAGGTCATCGGGGCCGGCTTTGGTGGGTGGTGAGGCCGATGCCTCGGGTAATGATCCGTAACTTACGACCTGCAGACGACCGGAATTCAAATTCTGATATGCCTGATTCTGATCGATCAGGATTCTGATATCCAGCTTATGAAGTATATTGCGGTTCCAGCCTGCCGGATTGGCAGGATTCAGGGGTACATACGGATGCCCTGAAAACCAGCAGGCATAGATCGAAGCATAAGTTTCCACCCGGTTGTGACAGTTAATTGCAACCGGTTCTTTTGAACTGCTTCCTGTAATTGCTTCCAACCGGGTCCGGATACCAGACACCGTTTGCAAAAATTCCCGGTACGACCAGTTCTTGAATTCATCCACAAATGCTGTCATTTCCCCTTTTTCAAGGAATGTAAGATAAAAACGATCGAAAAGGGTCATATTCGTGTGATCTTGTTTTTGCCAAAGATAGAACGGACAAATGAATAAGAAAATTCACCTCCGATGATTTGTTTTGCCGAACTGCATCCTCTTTTCTCCATTGGAACTCTTTGGATATGCCTGCCAAAACTGTCTGTTTTGAATCCTGCAGTTCCGAAGCTGATATCAATCTGAGCCTCATCAACCATCCACCTGAAGAAGGAAGCGGGAACACTGTCGTCGGAAAAAGGAAATGCAAACGTTCTAATGCGGATATTCAGATTATTATGAAGCCATCCCATGCTTTCAGCCAGTTGTTTTTTCATTTCCTCTTCGGGCAGTTCCGAGAACAGCGGGTGGTCCTGGCTGTGCGATCCGATAATGAATCCTTCATCCTGAAGTTTTCTGAGATGGGTGATATCCATGTAAGGTTTTTTTTCTCGGAGGAATTGTTCAAAGTCGATTTCCAGCGTTGTGGCAAGCTTGTCGAGGATATGGATTTCATGCATACCAACCGATAAAATCCTTCTGATAAGTTCCTCAGGTTTGCACCCCAACAGCTTCGCGCAATACCGGACTCCCAGGTCGTTTCCCGGCATCCTGATCCCGGAAACAAGCAGACTGGCTTTGTGGCGGTAAAACAGCTCCCTGTTCCCGATAAATGCCGGATTCACAAAAAACGCAGCTTCGATTCCCTTTGCTGAAAGAATGGGGGCAACTATTTCTGCCATTTCTCTCATGCCATCGTCAAAGGTGAGAAAGAATCCGGGAGTTTTCCCCGCCAACGGGTTTCCGTAAGCAACATTCATTACCCGGTCAAACGTCATCGGATAAAAGTGGCGCAGGAAAAATCCGAGATCTTCGCGAAACCTGCTCACGGAAACAACAGGGTAAAGAGCGTCTGCATGGGGTGCAGGTTCATCTGTTATCAGGTGATAAAACGGGAAAAGGGATTTCTTCCTGAAAGGAACTTTTATCCAGGGAAAAGGGAGGAGTCGTCCCGGTAGCTCAGATATTTCCCGGAGCCTTTGATTCATCGATGAGCTTTTTTTATTTTCAGCAGAAAATCAGGCAACCTGCTGAATGTGAGGTGATAATAGAAGTATTCACCTGCACCGAAACCGCGGTAAAACCGATCGATACCATCTATTTCAGAGCCCTCAAAATCAAGGGTAATCCCTGTACCTGCATATTCCCTGACGATTTGGTCAACTATGACGAATGCGGAGGAGGTATTCATTCCTGCTTCGGTTGAAAAAGCGTTCAGATAATAACACCGGTTGTGATGGATGAGAAAAAACGCTCCGGCTGTGATCTCTCCATTGGGTTTCATGGCAAGGCTGATACGTCCGGTTCCGTTTTCAACAGCGTGTTCCATCAGTTTCAGGAGGGTGATGAAGGTTTCACGTGGGACATTGAGCCGGAGGCTTCTTTTTTTCATTTCCAGATATCCCGGTATATCTTTACTGCTGATTACCCTGATTTGGTTTTTATCTGCTTTGGCGAGGTTGCGACGTGTGTTTTGAGAATAATACCGTGCAATTGACCCGTACCCGGATTGAAGAAGCAGACACCGGTTGCGACGCTTCGTGAAATAAAATCCGGGAAAACATTCAGGATTAATAGTTGCTGAAGCCTGGTAACTGATGTACCTGAATGATCGGGACAACTGGTTTGAAAACTCCCGCTGCACCTGAAGCGGTGCTTCCGGAAAGATCCCCAGCTGCTGGGCGAAAAATGGCGGATATACGTACCTGATTCCCCATTTTTTCCGGAACGGTAAGGGCATCACATGTTCATAATCGCCCCAGATCAAGGCATCCCATGAACCTGCTACAATATCAAGATACCATGAACAGGCATATACCGGACATCCGGGTGATGCATCCAGTATATCGTTCCAGCGAATCTTGTCAATCTCCCCGTTTCTGACCCACCGGATTCTATCAGTCATTGGTGCCGGCATAATAAAAGCCAAGTTGGTTCATGTTTTCGAAAACTTCCCGGTATCCTTTCCAGGGTGCCCCGTCATGCAGGCTTTCGTTGTGCCAGATAGTGCAGAACAATCCTCCTGTCGATTTTACCTCATTCATCAGCTTCTCAATTTTCAGGGATGCCTCTAAGGGTGAGAGACTGAGGTATTGCCTGAGGGTAACTTCCATGTCCATAAAGGGAACAACTTTCAGAGACGTTGCCTCCTCTTTCAACAGGTCGTAAAAATAATAGGGGGTGCAGATTCCTGCCCTGAATCCGACCATGCCCGGATATCCCATGGAATAATCCTCCGAAATTCCCGAAGAGATCAGGTTGCGGTATGTTTGCGGAAAATTCAGCAATAAATAGTGCTGCCGGCTGATGGTAACCTCTTCCCCGACGATTTCTTCAAGCCTTTGTTTTTCTTTCATTATGATTCCGGGGGTGGAGTGTTTTGATGAGCGACAGGAGGGATGCACTCCGGTTGTGAACCTGCCCGAAATATTCCGGATAATTTCCCGGAACCTCCTGTTCTTCCATGAAACCTGCCTGTCGTATTTTCCAGGGTCACCTATATGAAAGAAAAACTTTACCTCTTTTTCATGTCCTTTGAAAAAATGCGTCAGATAGCCGAAGGTATCGTAGGGATCGGTCTCTCTGCCCGAGAGGACTTTCAGCCTTTTTCCGAAGGCTTCCCGGTCCCTTGTGGCGAGGCACTTCACGAAAGCTCCGGCACTCCTGACAAATCCCTTTCCAAGATAAGCAAATGTATTGTCAACATCAATGGTCGTGAGGAACCTGAAAGGGGATTGGGAATATGTAAAATGACGGTACCTTTCCCGTATTTTCATGGCCAGACAGTCGGCCCAGCGATTTACGACTGCTTTTTCGAGCAGACCATGGCGGTAAAGGAAAGAATTTTCAGGAAGAAACCTGCCATGGGAATCAACGGGGCCTTCTGAATATTCTTCTATCCGGGATACGGCGAGAAAAGCTGAGGCAAAAGGGTCGAAGGGGAGCAACGAGTCGTCGGATGTTGCAAAAAAACCCATTATCCCTTCATATTCAACCGGCAGTATTTCAGGTATTTCAATCGATTTACCGAAGAGGAAATCTCCTGCCTTGATGAAAAGTTCATTTCCAAACCGTGTCGAAGAATAATTGATCCTGGGTATATCGGATTGCCTGAAAACAATGACGTTGTCGGTGAACCTGACACCGGTGTTTAAAATGTCATTGAAAATCAGCTTTGCTATATATTCGAGACGGTTTGATATCCTGTCGGCATAAATCAGTACCATCGCAATAGAGATTACCGGTGTTAAAATTACAATAAAACCGGTTTAACCGGATAAAACCAGGGAAGTTTCGTTCGCCCGGTCATAAAACCCTGTTGTCGGCGAAGCTGTAGAAATTTTTCTGCGTGATGATCAGATGGTCAAGAACCTGGATATCCAGTATTTTCCCGGCATCTTTCAGTTTTTGGGTAATCTGGAGGTCGGCATCCGATGGCAATAGGTTTCCTGAAGGGTGGTTATGGCAAAGGATCATCGAAGTAGCCAATTTTTCCAGGGCAATCTTCATAATGGTTCGAACATCGATGACGGTTCCGGTGATGCCCCCCTTGCTGGCCATATACTTGTCGATTACCTTGTTGTTCCGGTTCAGCAAAAGAATCCAGAATTCTTCGTGATCAAGGTCGCCCAGAAGGGGAATGAAAAAATCAGCCACATCGTTGCTACCCGTGATCCTTGTCTTGTCGGGGGTTTCTGCTTCCTTTCTCCTTCTGCCCAGTTCCATTGCGGCCATCAGGCAAATGGCCTTGGCCTCCCCGATTCCCTTAAACTGCATGAAGTAATCACTGTTTTTCTTTCCGAGGTCGTTCAGGTTGTTCCCCACCGAACCGAGGATTCGGCGTGATAGTTCAACGGCCGTTTCTTCCTGGTTCCCGGAGCCGATCAGGATGGCGATCAGTTCAGCGTCGCTGAGTGCCCGGGAACCTTTCAGAAGCATTTTTTCACGCGGGCGGTCTTCAGCGGCCCATTCCCTGAGGTTTAATTTGCGGTACACGTCCATGGCTTCTGTGCTGCTCAACCAAATATAACAATTTTCATGGCATATACGCAAAAAAAAACCTGACATAGTTGTTCAACCATGTCAGGCCCTTTGACGGTACAGTCTATGATTTCCCTGTTACATCTTATTGATCTTCAACGCCAGCTTTGATTTAAGGTTGGCAGCTTTGTTCCGGTGTATCACATTCTTCTTTGCCAGTCTGTCAATCATAGAAACTACTTCGGGATACTTTTTGGTAGCTTCGTCTCTGTTTGTTTCTGCACGCAGATCCCTCACCGCATTGCGCATGGTTTTTGCATAATAGCGGTTATTCAACCTTTTCGTCTCAGTTTGCCTGATTCTCTTTAATGCTGACTTGTTATTTGCCATTTTTTTCCTGGTTATACCTGCAGTCTGTAGGGGATTCGAACCCCTATGGCAAGAATGAA
>CAYNBE010000016.1:0-29920 GCA_964395045.1 uncultured Prolixibacteraceae bacterium
TTTTATCCAGTGGAAAAGCAAATTACAGCCGATACCGTGACACCCGTCAGCGTTTATCTGAGAATCAGAAATCTCTATCCGAAATCGATCATGCTTGAAAGTTCCGATTATCACGGAAGTGAAAATGCCTGGTCCTTTATCTGTCTTGAACCGATTGTATGCTTTGTGGTGGACAAGGGGATTGTCACCATTTCGAGTGAAAACGGAACTATTTCCAGCATCCCAGCCGGGAACGGCACTTCCATGGAAGTATTGCTCGACCATTTTTTCCGCTCATTTGAAATCCGTACCACAGGCAAATCCCGGCCGGTCAGTGGTTTGTTCGGTTATATGAGCTATGATTCGATCCCTTGCTTCGAAAACATCGGATTTGATGCACGGGAGAGGGATGATTCAGTGATACCCGACATAACATATTGTTTTTATAAATATATCATCGCCATTGATCACCACCGGAACCTGGTCAGGCTGGTAGAGAACCTCAGGGAGGGTGAACCCTCCAGGCTCGATTACCTGCGCCATCTGCTTGTCAATATGAATTTTATGACCAACGGATTCAGGACCACCGGGGATGAAGTACCTGAAATCAGCGACGAGACTTATATGCAGATGGTATCGGAGGGTAAAAGGCATTGCCGTCGGGGCGATGTATTCCAGGTGGTATTATCACGGCGCTATTCCCAACCGTATGAAGGGGACGATTTCAATGTATACCGGTCGCTTCGCTCGGTCAATCCGTCGCCCTATCTTTTTTATTTTGATTACGGCAGGTTCAGGATATTTGGTTCCAGTCCGGAGGCACAAATCAGGATCAACGGTGACAAGGCCACCATTTATCCGATTGCCGGCACTTTTCGCCGCACCGGAAATGATGAGGAAGACAAGGAAGCGGCCCGCCGGCTTTGTCTCGACCCGAAAGAAAATGCGGAACATGTGATGCTGGTTGATCTTGCGAGGAATGATCTGAGCCGGAATGCCAGCGATGTCAGGGTCGAGACTTTCAGGGAGGTTCAGTATTATTCGCATGTGATTCATCTTGTGTCGAAAGTATCTGGCACGCTGCCACCGGATGCCAACCTGTTTGGTGTGATCGCCGCTTCATTTCCTGCCGGAACTTTGTCGGGTGCCCCCAAATTCAAAGCCATGAAGCTGATCGATAAGTATGAAGCCGGACGACGGGGCTTTTACGGAGGATGCATCGGCTATGTAGGTTTCGACCAAATCGTCAACCATGCCATCATCATCCGTTCTTTTCTGAGCAAAAACAACCGGCTATATTTCCAGGGAGGTGCCGGGATTGTTGCCGATTCGTGCGAGGAAAACGAACTCCAGGAAGTGAACAACAAACTGGCTGCCCTCCGGAAGGCCCTATTCCTGGCAAACACACTGTTTTAAATGCTAACATAAATAATCTGCAAAATATGAAAATTCTGATCATTGATAATTACGACTCTTTTACCTACAACCTGGCCCATGCTTTCCGGAAAATATCGGGATTACCGGTTGATGTGGTCAGGAACGATGTGATAGAAATGGAAGAGGTGGAGAAGTATGACAAAATCGTTCTTTCCCCGGGACCCGGAATCCCTTCTGAGGCAGGCATGCTGATGGATGTGATCCGGAGGTTTTCCGGCAGAATAAGCATGCTCGGTGTTTGCCTTGGCCATCAGGCTATCGGGGAGTTTTTCGGCGGGCATCTGCTCAATCTCGACCGGGTTATCCATGGAAAGGCCACTCCGATTCGGATCACCAGCCGCAATTCATCCCTTTTCCGGGGAATTCCCGATTGTTTTGATGCAGGCAGGTACCATTCCTGGATTGTCGACGAGAATGGTTTTCCCGGATGCCTGGAAATCACCTCCATGGATGATGAAAACCATGTGATGTCGTTGAAGCACAAACAGTATGATGTAGAAGGGGTGCAGTTCCACCCTGAATCAATTCTCACTTCACAGGGTGAGAAGATGTTGTCAAACTGGCTGTTTTCTTGAATATATTTAAACTGTTCAATATGAAAGAAGTATTATCATACCTCTACGAGGGAAATACTCTGGGCAGAGAAGAGTCGGAAGAGGTACTTATGCAAATCAGCAGCAACGGGTATACTGAAACTGAAATCGCATCTTTTATAACGGTTTACCTGATGAGAGGGGTCACACCGGAAGAACTGACCGGATTTCGGAACGCGCTGCTGAAATTGTGTATCAGGGTAGAATTCCCGGGAATAGAGACCATTGATGTCTGCGGTACCGGGGGCGACGGGAAAAACACATTCAACATCAGTACTCTGAGTGGCTTTGTATTGGCAGGAACAGGGGTCAGGGTGGCCAAACACGGAAACTTCGGGGTGTCAAGCCCGGTCGGGTCATCCGATCTGCTTCAGTACCTGGGGTACCGTTTTAAGAACGATGAAGTATTGTTACGACAGGAACTCGAAACGGCAGGAATCACCTTTCTTCATGCTCCTCTGTTCCATCCGGCCATGAAATATGTAGCACCGGTCCGGAAGACGTTGCAGACCAAGACTTTTTTTAACATGCTGGGCCCCATGATCAATCCGTCGTTTCCCGATTACCGGCTGATGGGGGTTTACTCCGGGCAGGTACAAGAACTGGTTGCCAATGTTTTCCGTAGTGAGAAAAAACCATTTATGGTTATTTATGCGATGGACGGATATGATGAAATATCACTAACAGGTGAAACAAAGATCGTAAGTGGCAATAACGAAGAAACCATTGACCCGTCGACGTTTGGCTTCAGCAGGGTGAACCAGGATGATCTTTTTGGAGGGTACCAGACTTCGGAAGCAGCATCGATTTTTATGAACGTATTGACCAACAGGGGGACTACTGCCCAGAAAAATGTCGTTGTTGCCAATGCTGCTGCTGCTCTCCGGTGCATACATCCCGAAACTTCATGGAGCGATTGTACCGGAATCGCAATGGAGTCGCTTGACAACGGCAGTGCGTTACGCTCGTTTAACCGGCTTATTTCTATGCAATGAACGGAATGCTTGAAAAGATACTGGCGGCAAAAGCCGAAGAAACAGCCATTCAAAGAAAAAGGTGGCCTGTCGAAGCTTTTTATTCTTCACCCTGGTTCGATGCCAAATGTATCTCATTAAAGGAGAATCTGATGAAACCCGGGGCTTCGGGTATAATAGCTGAATTCAAACGGAAATCACCCTCTGCGGGGGATATCCACCCGAATGCAATTCCGGAAGGAGTAGCCGCCGGATATGCAATGGCCGGTGCTTCCGGTTTGTCGGTACTGACTGATTTCCCATTTTTCGGGGGATCAACCCGGGTGCTAGAGAAGATAAAAAATGCCGGTACAGGGCTCCCTGTCCTCCGAAAAGATTTTATTGTAGATCCCTACCAGGTTTATGAATCAAAGGCATGTGGTGCTGATGTGATTTTGCTGATTGCTGCTTGTCTGAGCAGCGAAAGTGCTGCAAACCTTGCTTCACTGGCAAAACAACTGGGGATGGAGGTACTTTTTGAAATTCATAGCCCCGAAGAAATAAATATAGTTCCAGCCGACGCTGACCTGGTCGGGGTGAACAACCGGAACCTGAACACATTAAAAACCAACCCGGAAACCTCGTTTCTCCTGGCCCCATTAATCCCCGACAGGTTTGTCCGGGTTTCGGAAAGCGGGATTTCTATCCCGGAAATGGTCATATCTCTTAAATCCGCAGGATTCAAAGGATTTTTAATTGGTGAAGCTTTCATGAAAACAGCTGACCCTGCCCGGTCATGCCGGGAATTTGTTGAGAAATTGTGAACAATAACCGGATATGACGAACAAAGTGATCCATGTGAAGGTATGCGGATTGAACTCTCCCGAAAATGTGGAGCAGCTGAAGAACCTGCCCATTGATTATTTCGGATATGTATTTCATGCCTCCTCGAAGCGGTATGTCGGCAGTGACCTATTCATTGACAAGAGGTTGTTTGCAGTAAACGGTTACAGGACTGGGGTTTTTGTGGATGCAGAGACCAGGAATATTAAAACCATTGCACAAAAGTGCAAACTATCGCACATCCAGCTCCATGGAAATGAACCTCCTTCAAGCTGCCAGTCACTGAAAGATTCAGGATTACAGGTGATTAAAAGCTTCAGGGTGGATGAAGATTTCGACTTTGGAGCGTGTTCCAGTTACGATTCTGTCAGTGACTATTATCTTTTTGATGCCAGGGGAGAGCTTCCCGGTGGAAACGGAAAAAAATTTAAGTGGGAGATACTAAACCGGTACAGGGGAGCTGTTCCGTTTTTTCTGAGCGGCGGGATAAGTCCGGGTGACGTGGAAAGGATTGCGCGATTCGTGCATCCGTTCTTTTATGGTATCGACCTGAACAGCGGGTTTGAGGATGTACCGGGCATTAAAAATTATGCAAAGCTCAGTGATTTTTTAACAAGGTATTATTCATTCAGAACAATCAGTACACATACAGACAGGTATGAAAAAAATGAATTTCAGCATTGACAAGAACGGCTATTACGGTGAATTCGGCGGAGCCTGGATTCCTGAATTAATGCACGCCAATATAGAATATTTGAAGAAAAACTATCGCGGCATCATTGGTTCGCCCCGATTCAGGGAGGAATTTGCCAGCTTGCTAAAGGATTATGCAGGAAGGCCGTCGCCTCTTTACTACGCCAGGAGGCTGAGCGAAAGATACCAATCGCGCATCTTTCTGAAAAGGGAAGACCTGAACCATACCGGCTCTCACAAGATCAACAATACGATCGGGCAGATCCTGCTGGCTGAAAGGCTGGGGAAGAAGCGGATCATTGCCGAAACCGGAGCCGGTCAGCACGGCCTGGCGACCGCCACCGTCTGTGCCCTGAAAGGATTACAATGTGTGGTTTACATGGGGGCAGTCGATATTTCGAGGCAGGAACCGAATGTAAGAAAAATGAAGATGCTGGGGGCTGAAGTCAGGGAAGTTACCTGCGGGAACAGAACCCTGAAGGACGCGACCAGCGAAGCTATGCGCGACTGGATCAGCCATCCGGAGGATACCCATTATATCATTGGCTCGGTGGTGGGTCCCCATCCCTATCCCGATATGGTGGCCCGGTTTCAGTCGGTGATCAGTGACGAAATAAAAAAGCAGATCAGGGAAAAAACCGGTTCCGCAAAACCCACCCGACTAATTGCATGTGTTGGAGGTGGCAGCAATGCCGCCGGCACTTTTTACCATTACCTGAAGCACCCTGATGTGGAACTGGTGGGTGTTGAGGCCGCAGGACACGGAATTGCCTCCGGGGAGACTGCTGCTACCCTTGCTGTAGGGTCACCCGGAGTGCTCCATGGTGCCAGGTCCATCCTGATGCAGGATAACGATGGTCAGATTGAGGAACCTTATTCCATTTCAGCGGGCCTCGATTATCCCGGAATAGGGCCCCTTCATGCTCACCTCTTCCATACTGGAAGGGCAAAATACCTGAACGTCACCGACAACGAAGCCATGCAAGCCGCATTGCTGCTTACCCGTTCCGAAGGGATTATTCCGGCCCTTGAATCAGCACACGCACTGGCTGCGCTGGAAAAAATCACCCTGGGGCCGCAAGAAACCACCGTGGTCTGTGTTTCAGGCAGGGGCGACAAGGACATGGCTGCATACCTGGATTTTTTCGGGTTCTAAGTACAAAGCAAGGATATAAAAACAATTTTATTCTTATTTCAAATGATGGATATGATCAGGGAAAACAGAATTCTTACTCTATTTTCAAAAAATAAACGGAACATTTTATCCATTTATTTCACCGCCGGTTTTCCGCATCTTCACGACACGGCCAATGTCATTGAACTTTTAACAGAGAATGGTGCGGATATGATCGAAATAGGCATCCCTTTTTCAGACCCGACTGCCGATGGCCGGGTGATTCAGCACAGTAACCAGGTGGCACTGAATAACGGCATGTCGCTCGAATTGCTTTTTGAACAGCTCGAAACCATCAGGAGCAGGGTGGAGGTTCCTTTGATCCTGATGGGATATGTAAACCCGGTGCTCCGGTTCGGAATGGAACTTTTCTGCACCAAATGCAGGGAGACAGGTATCGACGGGGTTATCCTGCCCGATATGCCCATGCAGGAATACCGCCGGAATTATGAAAAAGTATTCAGAAAAAACGGGTTGAGCAACATCCTGCTGATCACTCCCCAGACATCTGAAGTGCGGATTCGGGAGATGGATGCCATCAGCAGTGGATTTCTGTACCTGGTGTCTTCATCTTCAACCACAGGGAGTGGGAAAAAAGCAGTGGAAATGAATACCGGATATTTTGACAGGATTCGGAAGATGAACCTCCGGAATCCCTGCATGATCGGTTTTGGAATCTCCGACAGAGAAACCTTCGCCACCGCCTGTAGCCATGCCGCCGGTGCAATTATCGGAAGTGCCTTTATCAGTGCCCTCCAGCTCCCTGATCCGCTTGAAAGGAATATTGCCCGGTTTATGGCCTCTGTCGGGGGCACAGATGGTTATGCCTGAATGTTACTGGATCATTCCGGCTAAAGATGCAGAAAGTGCTGCATCCAACCTTCCCAGGCTTTGCAGAGCTTCGTTTCTGACCCCTATGGGAGAACCTTCATCGTTGTATACGACTTCCATGGCTTCAGTGATCTGTTTTTTCATGATGCTTCTTTCAAACCATCCCAAAGCCTCTGCGAGCTTGATACGGATGTCCGGATTTTCTTCCTTGTCTTGTAAAACCTGCAAAAGAGGGGTAACCTGCTTGTGGTTGTTGTAGTTTCTCAGGCTCCGGATTGCAGAAATCCTTTCTTCCGGTTTGGCTGACCTGTCGAGTATGATTCCCAGTGATTTCTCCTGCATTTTTTTCCTGTTTCTGTAATATTCAGCTGTTTCTTTCGCTTCCGGAGACTGGCTTTCAATTTCCCGGATCACTTCATCCAGGTCGAACATCTCAAGCGAAACCTGAGCTGAATACTGGACCCGCTGGCTTTCTGAAGCAAACAGGATGGTACTGACCAGTGGCCTGATGAGGCGGCTATCGCCCGAAAACCCGGCATAACGGGCCGACATCCGCCTGATCATCTCATAGGGGTCATCCAGCCCGATCCTGATGGCTTCCACCATTTCCTCCCCTCCCAGTTCGAGCAGTTGCTTCAACGCTTCCATCCGCACTGAATAGGCTCTGCTGATACTCAATATCTCCGGAAGCACCCGGGTAACATATTCAGGGGCAAGTACCGAAAGTTTTTTAATAGCAAGCGACTGAAGATTGGGATTGCTGCTTGTCAGAAATTTATTCCAGAACCTGAAATCACCATTCCGGCTGGCAAGCGCGGTGTTTAAAAAATCTGATTTTTTTCGTGTGAAACGGAACGTTGGATCTCCGATCAGGTGGGATTCAAGGAGATGAAATTCCTTCTGCCAGAAACCTACACGCGCTCCCTCTCTGAGCATTCCGAGAAGTTCGAGCGACCATTTATCCTGCAGGACATTCACAGTGTTTCCCTGGGCCACCAGGGTGTTTCCGTCTCCGAAAACATAATATCCTGCCACATAGCCCGGCTTGTGGAACGAACCGTTGTAACATGCATCAAAAATAGTCAGGCGGGGTTGCATTTTTACTTTTAGCAGATCTTTCAGCACAATATTGATATCGGCAGCAAAAATGGAATCGCTGTATCTGAGCGAATCCAGACGCTGAGGATCGAAAAAACCTTCAGTCAGGCCGTAGGCTCTGATCATATTCTGCTTGTACTTCTCAGCCTTTTCACCGCTGTATCTTCTGAAGGTGTTCCTGACCGAAACCGAAAAGGCGCTCATGGGACCGGTTACGTTCCCTCCGGGATATTCCAGTATATTTCGTGCAGGAATTTCCCCGTTGATGTACTGTGTGTCGAAATCGCCGTGTTCATGGAATACAAACAGGTCGATACCTTCTTGCTGAAGTTTATCAAAAAGTTTATATTTCATAAACGGATCCTGCCTGAAATTGTAAAAGCCGTTTCCTTTTGAATTCCTGAAAGCTTCGGGAATCTGTTCCCTGATGGCAAACTGTTCGTTTTGCCATGCAGTGAGGCAATCGGAGTTGTAGCCATGCCCGTTGAAAATGACAAATTGATCCAACGGATTTTCTTCTCTATGGGCAGCAATCACTTTCCGGAGGTATTTTTTAAGCAGAGTGGTTTGACTGGTTCCCATGTCGGAAGGTGGCAGCATCCTCGCCGAATAGAAATCGCTCCGGACTTTCTGAGGTGAACTTTCCCTGAGTTTGTAATAGAAGATTGTGGAGTCTTTGGGATCCTGTCTGATGAGCTCAAATTTCAAATCCAGGTCATCGTAAAACCTGTCGGATGTAACAGAAGCGTCGCTGATCGGAAATTTTTCCTCGTCCATTTTAAATGCGGTAGTTGCATGCTGGAAGTTTTGTACCCGTACCACAGGAATGTTCCCTGCCAGAACAATGCCTTCCAGTACAGGTTTCATCTGATATTGATGCCTGATTTCTTCTCTGAGCATTTCCGGGTTTTTCCAGTCCCCTGCTAGGATCGATGCCCCCAATCCTTCGCTGCACAAAACCGCCTGGTATCCGAGAAACTCCTCTTTGGCTGCCTCAAACGATGCCCTGTCGATCACGATCAGAAAACGGCTCTGGTATTTCCCGACAGGTGAATACAGCTCATCGGCAGGAGCCTGGCTTGACTGAAAGGCAAAAACAACCATAAGGAGGATCATTCTGAATCTTGCGGCTATCAAATGATGCAAGGTATGATTCATATTTCCGCGCACCTGAAGGTTGGCTATTGCAGGTGGTACTTTCATAATAGGGAGTTTTTATCAATTAAAAAGCTACTTTTCCGAATCATCTCATATATTCTTCCAGCCTGTTTACTGTTTTTAGCAATTCATTTCTGAGTGGCGGAGCTGTTTTTTCATTGTTGGCCAGTTCCCTGCAGGCCGATACAATGTCGTCCCTCTTCCGGGAAAGGGTAAACCACCCGAGGGCTTCAGCCAGCCTGATCCGGAGGTTCATGTCCTGGCCGGTATCTCCGAGCAGTGTGAGATAAGTGCCGACATGGGCATGATAGTTGTTGTTCCTTAAAGAGCTGATTCCCTGAAGCCTGGTGCTCATTTTTTTTGTTGTGTCGGATAGTTCGGTTCCCATCTGCGCAATCCTTCTGCGTGATTCGATTCTCGTCATAAATTCTGACCGGGCCTTTTCCTTATCAAACAGAAAGGTGCTCTTATCAATCTGGTACAAGACCTCTTTTTCCAGCTTGTCCATGTCGAGGAGTTCGAAGCTGAATTCGGCATTGAATTTTACCCGCTCATCCAGAAAATCGTTCAGATAGATGGAAGCAACATCAGGAATCAGTTCGTCTTTGCCGATCCTCCCCATTGCATAGACCGATTTCCGGCGGATGAATTCATACGGATCACGAATGGATGCCCTGAGCATTGTTTCAAATTTGTCGCTGTTGTAATGCTGCAGAAGGTGGAATACCTGAAGCCGGAGCATGTATGAACCGGAATTCCGGTAGGTTTCGGTTAGCAATCCGGGTAATTTCGGATACCTCAGATCGTATAGCTTATGAAGTGCAACCCCTTTGATGTCGGGGTGCTGGCTGTTTCTGAATATTTTCAGCCAATAGCTGCTTTTTACAGAGTGAAGGTTCAGTTTCTTGATCCCTTCGGGGCGACTGAAACAAAAAGTAGGATCGCCGATGATATGTGATTCAAGGATGTTGGTAAGCATGGCCCATTCTCCGACTGAATATCCCAATCCCAGGAGCCCCAGCAGGTCGGACGATGATTTGTCCTGCAACACATTGACGCTGTTCGCAATGGAAACAAGCGTCCTTCCTCCTGAGAAAATATATTCTCCTGCAATATACCGGTCTTCCCTGAAATCACCGTTGAAACATGCATCAAAAATGACCACCCTTGGATTGGGGGCCATGCCGGCAACATCTTCCAGAAGAATTCCTGTCATAGCGTCGCTGAGGGAGTCTTTCTCCATTTGTTCCGTATCAAGGGCACCTGCAAACCAGGTGGAGTCAATCTGGTAATATTTCATCCATTCCTGTTTCAACCCGGCAATATCACCTTTTTTTTCCATCTCCCGGCGTATCCGGTTTCTGAACAAGCGACGGGCTGCCTCGGCATATTCTTCGGTACCGGTGCTTTCAGGTATTCCTGTGATGTATTGTCTGTCGGCGGTTCCATGTTCATGGAAAAGCATCAGGTCTACATCTTCCCGTTTCAGCTCTTGGGCGATGGTCTCTTTCATATACGGAGCCATGGCAAAAATCAGGAATTTCGCTGATTTTCCGTTTTTAAATGCCCCTGGAAATTGTTCCCGCATGGTGATCCCCTCCTCCTTCCAGGCCGTAAGACTGTTCGAGAAGGAACCTTCGCCGGTGTAGGAAACAATCACATCCAAGGGATTTTCTGATTGCCTTTCTGTAATCAGTTTCCTGAAATATCTCCGGATTTGGGAGTATCCTTCCTCTCCTTCTCTTGTTGGTTTTATCCTTCCCGTATAAATATCGCATCCGATATGTTGCGGAGAATCCCATCGCAGGGAATAATAATGGAACAGGCTTTTAATGCTATCCTGTTTCAGATCATCAAACCTCAGGTCGAAGTCATCGTAATACCGGTCGGAAGGGACTGAGGAAAGATGCATCGGGTACCTTTCCTGGTCCATTTTAAAGGCCGAAGTGAAATGTTGCGCATCCCTGATCATCGGGATAGGGATCTGCCCGATGAAAACGGCCCCTTCCAGACCATTATTCCGGTACAAAGTGAGCAATTCGTCCTTCACTTCCCGGGGATTTCTCCACTCCCTTGCGAGCAAAATAACCTGAAACCCCTCTTCCCTGAGGAGTGACCGGTATGCTTCAATTTCTTCCGTGCAGGCTGCATAGGTGCCGGAATCGACAATGACGGCAAAACCTCTGTTTCCTGTTCCGGCAAATGCCGTCAGGGTGATCAGGGATGCCATCAGAAAAAAGGTGGTTTTTCTGAGCATCACAAAGACAAAATTTAAAAAGTAAAACCGATGCCGAACCCGGTCAGCATCCTGTTGTTCTCGCCTTCACCAGGAAGGAAACAACTGACGGCGGCTTTCACAAACATCCCGGCATGCCTTGTTTTCCCGATCCCGGTGAAATAGGAGAGTTCCCCGCCGATTTTCATGTAATCGGTCTGGAGATATTGAAAATCGGGTTTCATAAAGCCAGTGATAACCGGGGATCCGGGATCGGCTCCCCCGTACTGGTAATTCCCGTCCAGGTTTGTTTTGTAACCGAGGTCCATGCCAGCCAAGATCTTACCTGCTTTTTTCAGGTTCAGGTTCACTTTTGCATCGACACCGAAAATCACCTCTTCGAGATTCATTTCCGACACCGGGATGATGTATAGGTCTTCCGAATTCCTGTAATTCACAGAAAGGCCGGTTCTCCATTTGTATTCAAAGTCGTTTCCCCTGAAAAAGTCATACCTGAAGGACAGTTCGTTCAGGTCAAAGGTTGACCGGATGCTCTTATAAGTGGTGATCCACCGTTGCACTTCAAAAGTATTATCAAGGACCTGGACATATTCGATGCCGCTGTTTTTCCTGTTTGCCCATGAAAGTCCGGCTTTGTGCAGGTTATCTCCGGTAAACAGAATCTGGAGGTTGGCATCGTAAATATTTTTTTTGATGCTGCCCTCCTTTTTCGGTTTTGTAGGGGTGCTGATAACGTCTTCAACACCGAAAATGTATCCGCCATTTAACATCAGATGCATCGACGAGCCTTCATAAGCATACTGGATGGCACCGCCCGTGGCATTCCCGTTGTACACAAATTTTCCAAGTGATTGCAGTCCTCCTACCACGGCTGTATAAAAATTCCCCAGTCCCTTCATGACGAATACATTCTGGTTGGCCTGGTTGTTGCTGTTGGTAGTGGATGATTCCTGGTTGAGTTTTTCATAGAAGAAATTGATCCCTGCTGAATGGTTGTTCAACTTCAGAACAACACCTGGCTTCACATCCAGGGTATAAAAATCGACCTTCGAACGCGGATCAACCTGCTTGGCACCCGTTTTTGTGTGGTAACCAGCCTGTATACCCAGATAGAGTTTATCGCCGAACGGATGGGTCGAAGCCTTCATGGAGAGGTTGTAATCCTGTTTGAACCAATCGCTGAGGTTGGCGTCAATGGTGTAAAAAGGCATCCCCCTTCCGGGATCAAGCATAGTTGTGTTAAAGACAGTGCCGGTTTGTTTGGTGTTGTTGTACGCAAAGCTTCCCCAAACATACCCGCCTCCAAGGTTCAGACCCCCTTCAGTTGAAACCCCAATGTTCCGTTCATCCGAACCATCGGATTTCTTTTTAAAATCTCCGGAAGCCAGGTCATACCCAAACAGAAGGTTGTTAAAGTCGGTCATTTTGTCAAGCGTTATGCCAGCCCCATTGCTTGTCCCGAACCACAACGATTTTGCCTTCAGCAGTTCAATGGAAACGGGAGTGGCGCTGGGACCCTGCTGATCGCCTGCTGCACCGGATAATGGGAATAGTGCAGGAATCAGAATCATTCCTGCCAGATATATGGTTTTCATTTTTCCTTTTGCCTTCATAATCTCTTTATTAAAAGTTATTTCCAGGTATTCCATGAGGGTGCTTTGGCATTGTACCTTCTGATGACCGGAGGATCTTTTACCTCAAAGTCATCCGAGCTATTGTTGGTATCGAAATAGATATTTCTTCCATCTGGCAGGGTGGTTTTGATTTTCCGGGCCACACTTTTAGATACATAGGTTTCACCCACAGTGGCGGCACCTGCATCAAGCACGGCGGGCATCCTCTTGAGTTGCACCTGGTTGGGATTTCCCACCAGTTCAACAGCATCCACGACTTCTTCGATCGGAATTTTGTAATTTTTGGAAGTGGACCCCACCGGACTCACATAATTCACCGGATCGATGGGTTGTGATGGAAAATAGATGACAAAAGCACCCCCGAATACGGTAGTAAGCCATTGAGGGGTCGGAGAGGGCCAGAATGCCATCACCATGTTGATGGCAGGATTGTCGTTGATCAGCGAGGTGGCATTGACAAACGTTTCAAATTCGGCGCTTAGCAAGTTGACGGGCGAATTCGGGTTCAGATTGGATTTCTTGTGGTCATCGGCCATCTGTGCAATGATGATCGATTCGCCAGGGTTCAGGGGGTAATTGCCCGTAGTCGGAACCTGCCAGATCGTGGAGGCATAAACATAATTGGCTGCGTCTGCACCCGGCCAAACCGGCAGGTTGGCAGTAGCTGTCAGCGGGTTGAGGATAGCAATGCACAATCCCTTGACATTCACCACATCTTCACTGTTGTTGTAGATTTCATAAAACTGGTCCCTGAAATAGGACCCACCGGTGGGTGTTTTAGAACCACAGTAATATAACTCTTTCATCACCAGTGCGCCCGATTTGGATGCCCCGACCGTAATGGTTACCTCCTTATTATCGGTCACCAGGTCGATATTGACAGCATTCCCGCTGTAGTTGTAAGTGAATCCGTTCTGACTGGTTTCAGCCGATATGGTGATAGTATAGATTCCCGGTATAATATTCCCGACAGTCACTTTCCCGGAAGCGTCCATGGTGGTATTCACTTCGTACCTTTCTCCGTAATTGATGAGCTTGACATTCATGGTCCCCGGAACGGGAGCTGACCCGATGTTGAGATTGACTTTTACAATGGTGCTCAGTGGTTTTACCAACTCCGCTTCACCTGCTTCCTGAAACTGGTCGCACGAGACGAACAGGATGAGCAACAGCACCGTATAATTCCAGATTTTATTTCTTTTTTTCATAAGATTCAACTATTTGGGTTACTTAATCGACAATGCGAGTTCAAATCCGAAAAACAGGGGTACCCCGCTATTGATCACCGTAAATGATCCGGGTGTCCTTTTGCTTTCATACAGCGGTTTGCTCTGGAACATGTTGTTGGCGAAGAACGATGCTCTGAGCATGCTTCCGATCTCCTTGGTCAGGTGAAGGTTGAACAACACCGTGGGAAACCACGATTCGGCAATATGCCTGCGTGGTGATTTGCTCTCCACCAAATAAGAGAATCTCGGATCGGTCCGGATATCAACCCCTGTGGGGATATCCTTCATTAAACCATCTTCATATGAGATGTACTTCACAAAGGTGGAATCGTTCCCGATAGTATTCCATTGTTTGAACGCCCAATTCACCTGTGAAGTGAGGGTTATGACAAATCCAATCGACGGGATGTTATGGGTGATCCTGAGCGTGGTGCTGAACCTTTCCCTTTCTTCCTTTGTGTTTCCCGGTTCATAAACGCCGATGTTCCGTTCAAGGCTGTTCAGGTTTTTCTGGGTGCTGTAGGAATAGGAATCATCCCAGTTGGTGGTCCTGATGTATGCTCCGTTCAGCACAAAAGAGGTACGGATGGCATTGAACCTTCCCAGGTCAAAATCGAATTCCACTCCTTTGTTGTCCGAACGCTGGGTATTGGTGGGCTTTGAGTACCTGATAAATACATTGCTGCTGACCTTCTCTTTCAGGGTGGGGATGGTGCCCGGGTTCGCAGTGGCAATCTGATACTCGGTGTATTTCAGCATCCTGAACTCGCTGTCCATGTTGTACCCGTTTTTAAGACTTTCGTTAAAGGCAGTCACTGAAAAACGCATTTTCTTCCATTTTAAATCGATCCCGATCTCACTTTTTTCGTTTGAGGCGATTTTCAGGTTTTTATTTTCAGTGTTAAAAACCCTTGTGGTGCAAAGAAGTAACTGTTCTGCTGAGGGAACGGAGGTCACGTTCAGGTTGTTGAAATGGACAAAGTCGAAATAGGCATTTTCCGGATGAAGATAAAGTACCGTCGGGGCTTTGGCGGTGATCCCGTAACCAGCCCGCAGGGAAAGGCTCTTTGGAATAATATCAAATGAAGCGTTCACCCTGGGTGCAAGAATCGATTTGTTTTCAACATTGTCGAACCTGAGACCTGCCTGGACATTCAGTTCCCTCTCTCTGAGGAGCCAGTTCAGGTTTTCCTCGGCATACAAACCGAATTGTGTGACAAACGGAATATCGGAATATTTCCTGGGCCGGGGTGATGAATTTTCACTGCTTAAAACCCGGTATGGGGGATTGTTTTCATCATATACTTTCCCGTCGCCAAGGTTGCCGTCGGTTTTAAAATCGGCACCGATCACAATCCTGTTGGTAATGTCGCCCACTTTTTTCGACAACGTGGCATTCACCTTGGCAAAAATGTTGACTTCCTCGCCATAGATATCGTACCGGCTGAAATATTCGTTTGGGAGATAGGTCGCAATTTTATCCATCTCATTGGCAGGAATGTTGGTCAGTTCCTTCCCGGTTGCATCGTAAACCTTCTGGCCTTTCCTGTTGCTCAACACCGCTCCGTCGGTTGCCGACATGGAATATGCGGCAAATGCATTTCCGAGAAGTTCTTCCTTGTAGGAGTGCTTGTCGGTGTAATTCCCCGAGATAGTATACCGGATATTGTTCAGCCAGCCTTTGTCGATGTTAACGGTTCCATTTGTGTTGAGCCTGAATCCGAGATCGGTTGCTCCGGAGGCGGTCTGTGTCCTAAGATCATCCGGATTTTTCTCGCGGGTATCTTTTCCAAGAGAGAAATCGAACGAAGTGTTGGTTGCCCATTTGCTGATCCTGTTTGAATAGAGCAGTTTTGCCGTGGCCCGCTGGTAATAGACGTACGACTCGGTGGGTTCGGTGACGCTGTACGCATAATCACCACTGACATTCAAGTTACCTGCTTTTTCACCCAGGCTGAACCCCTTCCCGGCAGAGGCCTGGTATATTCTCGGATCGGTTTTTACACGGATGTTCAACGGTTCCTTTCCTGCTTTCGATTTGATGATGACAGCCCCTGAAGTGAGGTCGCCGTACTCAACAGAAGGAATTCCGCGGATCACTTCTACCGATTCGATGTTGTCGGTCGACAGTGTCCTGAGGTCGATCCCTGAATTTGGAGAAGCTCCTCCTGCAACCGCAACCCCTGAACCTGATATGGCCGGGGAAAGGGTCTGGAGATTGGAGTTATTCGAAAGGGGAGAGCCATCTACATAAACTGTGGTCCCGAGCGCATTCATTGCTGAAGCTTCCCCGGCAAGGTTCCGGATGGTAAAAGTCTGAGCTGTACTTAAATTTGGATTTGCAATCTGGCCTCCCGGCATCAGCTGAAGGAGGTCCGAAACGGAAGTGGCCTGAAGGTGGTCCATTGCCTGCCTTGAAATCTTAGAGGCTGTTGCCTGTCCCGCCTGGCTCTCCTGGGCTACTACCGAAACCTCTTCCAGCCTGAATGAGGTGGTTTTCATCCTGAAAGTGATTTCTTCCGCTTTTCCGGCAGATAGAACAAGGGTGGTATCCAGGCTTTCCATCCCGAGGAACTGGAGCCTGATGTTCACTTTCCCTGCCTGTAACCTTGGAAAGAAGAACTCTCCCTGGGCATTGGTGATGGTTACGGCTCCCTGTGGCAATACCTGGACAGAGGCGAACTGAACAGGTGTCGAAGGAGAATCTTTCTCCGTTACTATTCCTTTTAATGACGCGAAGTTATCACCGGCTGTCGACTGCGCCCCGAGCCGGGCCGTTAGGCACACAATGAAAACAACCGCGTACACAATTCGAATCTTGTATTTCCTCATAGTTGTCATGTTTATGTAGATTGTTTATTTAAGCCTTGTTAATGTTCTTATGATTTCGTTTTCAACCGCTTCTTCATTTTCTGCTGATAAGCAGTCGTTGCAGAATTTCACGATTTCAGCTTTTCTCCATGAGTATTTATACCATCCGAGGGCTTCGATCAGCAAAACTTTCTCATCGGCATTCTTCAGCGATTCATAATATCTGAACAGGAGGTCGAGATGGGTCGGGTCACAACTGTTCCGAAGAGCAGTGATTGTAAATCTTTTGGTTTTTTGATTTGTTTCGGAATTTAACAGGTCGGCAAACTCCTTATCCCGGTTTTCAAGGCTGTTTTTAAGCATGGAAAACTGTTTTGCTTCCTGTTCATACCACTTGCCCGATTTATCCCGGAGTGCCTTTTCCGATGCTGCTACTGCTTTTTCAGTTTCATACATCCCTGCTGCCTGTTTGATATGGAATTCAACTCTTTTTGATAAACCGGGTTCTGTCATCATAGCAAAGATATCATCGATCAGCAAAGGTGAACCATTCATACTTGCTGTCAGAGCGCTTAACCGCCGAAGCAGCTCATAATTGTCGTAAAGTCCAAGTTTAATCGACTCAACGAGGTTTTGATCAGCGGCATCCCTGATCAGGTTGAAAGCCTGCAGCCTTACAGTGGCTTTCTTTTCCGTTTTCTGGATGTTGAGAAGCTCTCCGGTTGATATCGCCTGGTTGTGGTATAACATTTTCATGGCCAGTGACCTGATTTCAGGATGGGGATTTCCGATCAGTTTCCTCCAAAACTTGGTATCATCTTTTCTCTCCGTGATGGCATCGTTTAGGTCGAAACGGAAGCCGGAACTGTCGGAGAACCTGAAAGTGGGATCACCGATCAGGTGGTTTTCAAGCATCATCTGACCTTTGGCCCAGTTGCCCACCGATACACCAAGGTCCAGAAGACCGGCAAGCTGGTCAGGCAAGATATCCTGAAGGGTGTTGACACTGTTGGCTTTAACAACCATGGTCGAACCGGGGTTGAACACATAATGCCCGCTGATATAATCATCCAGATGGAAAGAACCGTTGAAACAGGCATCAAACACGATCACCCGGGCCCCGGAAACATACTCGCGGAGATCTGCTATGTGAATGTCAAGACCGGCATCAGCGAGGCTGTCTTCCATTGTGATCTTCGGGTCAAATGCGTTATTCACCCATGATTCCGGAACGTTGTATTGATCGATATAATACTGTTTGGATGCAGTTGAGTCTTTGGCATTCCTGATTTTTCCCCGGAAAAATTTCTTTGATTGATCAAGCCAGACCTGAGTGCTGGAAGAGCAGGGTGTACCGTTCATCAATTGGGCATCTTCGGCACCATGGTGGTGAAGGATGGCTATGTCGAGGTCTTTCCGGGCAAGTTCGGCAAGCAACCTGTGCTTCACATTGTCATCAAAGCTGTGATCGATGTAGTTGATCGATCGTTGCGGATTGTTCAGAAATCCAAACTGCTCCATCAGGGCATACTTCTCGTCGATCCGGGCGACCATGCAGTCCGAATTGTAGCTGTGTCCTGCAAAATAGGTGATCTGGCGCATGGTGCGCCTTTGCTGCTTTTCCCCCGCTGCCTTTACTAGAAATTCAGAAATAAGCTCATATTTGGTTTTTCCCGGAACAACCGGAGGTTTTATCCTTGCCGAATAAATATCACATCCGATCTTCTGAGGTCCGTCAGGTGCAAGGGAATAATAATGATAAAGCGGATGAACAGAGTCTTTTTTCAGGTAATTGAAGACGAGGTCAAAGTCATCGTAAAAACGGTCGGATGGAACCGAAGAATCGGGCCATGGCCTGCGCGGGTCCATTTTGAATGCGGAGGTCAGATGGTGGGCATCCCTGATCATGGGAACGGGGATATCACCGATCAGGACTGCTCCTTCCAGCTTGTGTTTTTTGTACAGATCAATCAGAACTGCCCGGATAGAATCAGGAATACCCCATGTATCTATAACCAGATATGGGCGTAGCCCGTCATTCTTTAAAGAGGAGGCCCATGCATCCACCGATTCCCGGCAGTTTTTATACGTAGCCGGGTCGATTACAACCGCTACACCCCTGCCTCCGTGACTGGCATACACAACTGCTGCCAGCTGGATGAAGAAGGCTACCATCCATGTTTTATAACGTTTCTTCATAACAAAAGTTTTGGGGGATTTGTTTATTGTCGTTTCATCCCGGTTACAATCTGAAACAAATATAGCCGAAAAACCATACATACCAAAATGTCGGGAGTGGCGTAACATGAAGATTTAACCTGGATATCCTTTGTTTTTTTGAAAAATAAGAAACAACCAGCCCCTTGATACAAACGAAGAGTATCCGGAGCACAAAAAAAGAAGTGGCGCATAAAACGCTACTTCTTTTTTTGATGTTATGATAACATATCACTCTGTCAATTCGGGATCAATACCTTGATGTCATCAAGGAAAATCCTGTTTTTTCCTGCACCGACACCCACCAGGTTGTAATCCCAGCCCAGGAACTTGATCTGGGTTTCCGATGTGGCTCCCGTAATGGTAAATGAACGTTCAGTAGCGATATTCTCCCAAATAGCTGTGCAATTAGGATCGGTGGCATAATTTGGCCAGTTGTCGATTGTAAAGGTTGATTTGCTTATTGTTCCAGGGCCTATAACGCTGACAACCAAAGTGTTGTCGTCTTTTGTGCCGGAGGCGGTCATGTAAGGTACAGCCTTGAATTTTACCAGAAGATTTTTTGTTCCTGTAATGGCAGACAGTTTTGGTGAAATCAGATCTCCCCCATAGCTTGTTTTTCCGAGTTTTACAAATCCCTGGCGTGCGTAACAAGGCATATCGTTCGAAAATGTGTTGAGTGTGCTTGTCCACCCTTTTGCCTTTTCAGCAGCGGTCCAGGAATCGATCCTGGTTTCACCGGTAGTGGTATAAAAGATAGCACTTCCATAGGCCAGCCAGCTGAAATCTTCAAACAGCACAATGGTCCCTTCACTCTTGCCTTCCTGGGTTACCACAAGCTTGACGTTCAGCTCGGGAAACTGCTGGCTGACGAACGACACATTGGCAATTCTTGATTTCGCTGCCTGGTTTTCGGTGGCAGAGAAGATCAGGTCAGTACCGGCTGACCCCACATCAGCCCTGAGAAAGGTAAACCAGGGTACATCGGAACTGTAGGTATAATTAATGTTTGCCTTTACATTGATTTTTACTTCCTGGGCCGCCTGATTGATGTTCTTCCCTGCGGTGATGTCGGCAACTGTGAGATAGGGTATGGCCTTTTCCTGTGTGACGGTGAACAAAACAGGCTGTTCTTTCCCGTCAACCACAAACGAAAAAGTTGCCGTACGCGGGTTAAATGTCTTATTTTCGACGACAATGATCTTAAAAATACCGTCATCTTCCCCTTCAGTGGGAAAGGCCCTGACCCAGTCTGCTTCTGTTTTGGCAACAATCTGCCACGGACGGTTTGAACGGACTACATAACTTTGGGTTTTGGCAGCAGTTCCAACTGACAATCCTGTAGGATTTCCCTCAATGGTGAAATAGGGATCGCCGCTTTTCTTTTCATCCTCTTTTTCGCAAGCGAGGAACATGAAGACAGATAAGGCCATGACCGCAAATATGGTCAACACTGCATGTCTCCTTCTGAATAAATCATTCGTTTTCATAACTGATTTTTTCATTCACGTTAAATTATTTGCCTTCGGCGATGGCTTGTTTGCTCCACCACACGGGTGTTTTCATGTTATTTTCCCCTTTCATGTCGGCCAGCGCTGCTGTTGCATTGGCGTTATTGGTCGACATGGTTGCATTTGGATACCCAAAACGGGTGGGGAGAATGAAGTCATTGTAAATGGTGCCTTCTCCGATGGTCAGCACCGGATAACCGGTTCTTCTGTATTCATGATATGCTTCCATCCCGATCCAGAACAAAGCAAGAAATTTCTGGTTTCCCAGGAACTCGGCTTTGTTGGACGCCTGGTCCCATGAACCCAGTGGAGATGACAGATAAGTGCTAATGTCGCTTGCAGAAATTGACACGGGAGTTTCGGAAAAAGCTCCCTGCTCCGACCATTTTTCCATCGAGGCCCTGACTCCTGATTCATAATAATTTTTAGCAGCAGCAGCCCCTCCGCTGATCAGCCCCTTCAGGGCAGCTTCGGCAAAGATAAACTGGACCTCGGCAAAATCCATATAAGTTGCCGGTGCATCTTTTCTGCAAAAGACCTTGTAATTCAGCCAGGATGTCCCCTGGTCGACTATGCTTCTCTCCTGATCGGTGCATCCCGACTTGGTCCCGATCCAGATGTTTTTCGGATTTACCGAAACAATGTTGTTTTTCTTGCCGATGATGGGCAACCGCGGATCGACATAGCTCTGGTTTCCGTTTTGATCGGTGTATACCGTCATCCCAATCAGCTGTCTGGTGAGTTTTCTGCCACTCGATGTGAATCCGCTTTCGGTGGTGGTCCCGAAGTTGCTGAGGTAAGGATCAATTCCGGTAAACTTTACCGTTGCATTGTCACTGTTTGACGTGAATATTGGATATTTCCCTGGATTGGCGATAATTTCAGCCATTTTGGTTCCAACATTCATTTCAGCCCGTCCGCTTACCCTGCAAAGCAATCGCAGGTACAGTGAATTGTTGAATTTCCTCCACGAAGCCATATTCCCTTTGTACATTCCGTCAAGTTTAGGATTGAGAAACAAAGGATTTGTGGCGTAAATGTCGTTTGCTTTTTCAAGATCGGCAAACAGAAACTGGTATACCTCTTTCTGGGAATTGAATTTCGGAGTCAGCGTTCCCCCCACTTTTCGTCCTGAAAAAGCCTCTTCGTAAGGGATGCTTCCAAACATGTCGGTCATATTGGAAAAGAAAAGGACCTTAAAGGTGAGCGCAATGGCTTCGAGCGATTTGTCGCCGTTCTGTACGGCAAGTTCATACATGTGGTCGATATTCTTCCCATAATTGGAATAGTGATTCCAGAATCCGGCCCAGTCTCTTGACTCCTCCAGAAAATAAAGATGCTCCCTGCGGGTTACTCCACCAGTGTGAGCCGTAAATTGAATCAGTTCGTTGTTGTAGTACCATGTACGGTCGAGCCACTGGTTGGCTGAATTGTACAGGATCGGTTCAAACATGTTGGAAGGTTGTATCATTCCAACAATGGTCCTGTTGGGATTTGTGTTGATCTCTTCAAATTTTTCGGTGCAGGAATAAATTCCGGTCAGAAAAACACAAAGAATAATCCATATCAGTTTTTTCATCTTGTCACTGTTTTAAGGTTAAAATGATAACTTCAGGTTAATTCCAAAGGTCCTGGTCATGGGGAAAGCACCGGCTTCAATTCCGTTGAATACATTAGTGCCTGTCAGCATCCCTCCCTCCGGATCATAAAACGGCCAGTTGTCCCAGCAAAACAGATTGGTTCCGAAAACGGCAATGTTGGCTCCCTGAAGAAATCCTGACTGGTTGCAAATTCTGGCAGGAAGGTCATATTCAATCCTTGCCTCTTTGAATTTCAGGAAGGAAGTGTCGAAGGTGTGTGCTTCACCGTTGTAACGGTCGAGTGTCCTTGCCTGGTAGTATGTGTAAATATTTTCTGTCACAGTGTTGTTCACCTGACAAACTGCAGAACCGTCTTCATTGGTTGAAATCAGGTTCACTCCTTCGGCAACAATCCCGTCATACCTGCCTTTCAGCGAATTCTTTAATTTTCCCTGATAAGATAGAATTCCATGGGAAACTGAGAACCGGTTTCCTCCCCACTGATATGAAAACAACATGTTCAGGGAAATGTTTTTGTATCGGAATGAGGTACTGAAGCCTCCCCTCCATTCGGGATTCACCTTCCCAAGATAGTTGTCGGCAGTGTTTATCAGGGTAGGCAACCCGGAATTGGCATCAATGAGTACCTTCCCTGAGCAATCCACTTTGTTCCCCTTATCGTCCAGGTAGTAAGAACCCTTGGGAGCTTTTTTAAGCGCAAAACCATAAATTTTGTGCATTTCCTCGCCTACGTAAGAATAGACATGTAACCTTCCCCCGATGGTGGTACCCATATCGGTTTCCCATGGCACGCTTTTATCCAGGTCTTTGTGCAGGCTGACGAGTCTGTTAATATTCCTTGCCCAGTTGGCAGACACATCCCATGTAAAGTTCTTTGTTTTTACAGGGGTTGCATTTACAGAGACTTCGATACCTTTGTTGGTGATTTCCCCGGCATTGATCTTCATGTAGGATGCTCCTACTATCGGGTCAATATCTATCGGGACTATCTGGTTAGTGGCCGATGAACTGTAAAGGGCCAGATCAAAACCAAGCCTGTTTTTGTAAAACATAGCTTCCAGTCCCAGTTCCCAGCTCTCGACATTTTCAGGCTTAATCATGGGATCGGGAATTGTGGAAGGAAGCGTATACCCTCCGCTGATCGAAGAAGCCGAATAATACTGGTCGAGGGAATATGGATCGGTATCGTTTCCGACATTGGCCCAGGAGAGCCGCAGCTTTGAAAAAGTAATAGCAGGGATTACTGACTGAAAATTGAACAACCGGTCGAGCAGCACACTCCCTGCCACAGAAGGATAGAAATAGGACCAGTTGGTGGGTGCCAATGTACTGGACCAGTCGTTTCTCCCGGTGATGTCAAGATAATATGTGTCGTCCCATCCCAATGAAATGAAGCCGTACAGGCTATTGATGACCTTCTTGCTGCGGTAATTGTTCGGAACCGGATTGATGCCGGAAGGAACGTTGAAAATGTGGTATACTCCTTCCAGATCGAGTTCACTCAGCTGTACAGTATTTCTTTGGTATTGGGTCATCATATTGTTTCCGCCGAAAGCGGCCGTAAAATCCAGCTTTTCACTGGCAAAGTCCTTTTTGTATCTCAGCAGGAAATCGGTGTTGACTTCAAAGTTCACAAGCAACTCTTCCCTGTAAAACCCATTGTTCCAGACAGCCGTCATCTTTGGTTTCCGCTGGGTGCGGAATTCTGTCCCTAAGTCAATCCCTGATTTGATGTCGAGGGTGAGCCCTTTTGCCAGATCGAATGTAAATCCCGCTGTGCCAAATACCCTGTCCTTGTCAGTTGAATTCAGCTCTTCATAAAGGATTCTGTAAGGGTTGTACGAGCCAGTACCTGCAAAAACAAGGCTGTTCCCGTTCTCCGAAACAGTGGCATTCCGGTTGATTGCGTTAAACCTGCCCAGAAAGTATTCATCCCGCCAGTTGCTCATCGAATTTGAATTGTACCCCCACATCAGATCGTACATGACAGTGGTCTCATGATAACCTGCCATGGGCATGTTGTCGCTGTTGGTTCTGTAATAGTTTACCTTTGAATTGAATTTGATCCGGTCATTTACGGGCGATTCAAATGCTATGGCAAAAGCCTGTTTTTCAAATCCGGTATTGGGAAGAATCCATTCATTCCTGACATCGGTTACAGATACACGTACATTGGTGCCCTTGCCATTGCTTCCACTAATGGCGACCGAATTGTTGTAGGTGACCCCGTTTCTGAAGATCCCGGTATACCAGTCGTCATGGTAAACAAAAGGAGTTTTCTCAATTTTTCCGGTTTCCCAGTTTTTCCCTTCATACTGGTAACGAAGTTTGTTGGGGTCAAATTTTTCCCCCCATGCATACCGCGATATGTTTCTTGCTGGGTAATCGTTGGTTCCAACCAAGTCGGGATTCAGGGTCCAGAAGCAATATTCGTTGAGTCCCATATCGGAGCCTGAACCATATTCGGTTTGAAAATCAGGCCAATACCCTGAGCGTTCCACGGCAATCGACGAATTGACAGTGATCCCGATGCCTTTGGATTTTCTCCCCGATTTGGTGGTAATAACGATAGCACCGTTGGCTGCCCGTGATCCATACAGGGCAGTTGCCGCAGCCCCTTTCAGTACCGAAACCGATTCAATGTCTTCGGGATTCAGGTCACTGGCACCGTTTCCGAAATCCACGGGGAAATCACCTCCCGAATTCGTATAACTGCTGCTTGATGTAGTTGCGGTGGTGCCCGACCTGATCGGGACTCCATCCACTACAAAAAGTGCTTCGTTTTTTCCGTAATTCAGCGACATATCCCCCCTGAGGGTGACCCGCATCGATCCGATCGGTCCGGAACTTGCACCGTTCATGGTGAGTCCCGCTACTTTTCCCGACATACCGTTCAGCCAGTTGCGCGTAAGGGTCTGCGTAATATCTTCACTGTTGACTTTTGTAACCGCATATCCCAGCGACTTTTGTTCGCGGGTTAGTCCCAATGCGGTTACAACTACTCCTTCCAATTCCACTGCTTCTTCTTTCAGTGTCACATTGATCACCGACTGGTTACCAACAGGTATTTCCTGCCGGAGATATCCGAGAAACTGGTATACCAGGACAGGATTCTGTCCTGAAACCCTGATCGTATAGGCGCCATCCAGATTGGTACTGGTGCCTGTGGTCGTTCCTTTCAGCACCACGGTAGCCCCCATAACCGGGGTCACACCGTCCTGCTCGAATACTTTGCCTGTCACCACTCTCTCCTGTGATAAAGCAGGAAAGCCAGATAATGAAAGCAAAAGTACGGCAAGTAAAATCGTAAGATTCCATTTTACTCTCATAGACAAAATGATTAAGTTATTAAAATTAGTAAAAAGTTATTTAATTGAAGTATTGAATTCTTTGGGACGAGTCATGGTTTCGGAATAAGCATTCCCGAAACGGTCGGTAACCGTGATTTCCAGCGTCGAAGTGGCCGATGAGGCAGTAGCTTTGAACATATGGGCAGTGTTACCTGTCACAAATGAACTGGTCGGAACAGCCCCCAAGTTCAGCCTTTTGGCTTCGTACGATATGATATGCAGCGGATCCTTAACCGATACCCTTGTGACAGGAAGCAATCTGCCTGCCTCCCTGACTTCTACCTTCCATTTCGGATCATATCCCCAAACATTGATCAGAATTTCATTTCCTGCTCCCGGACTGGCATATGCCCCGGCATATTCAGACATAGCCGTTTCAGTTGCGTTAGGGGCAAAAGCTGCTGCTGTAATCAGCACCTTGTTCAGGTCATACGTCCTGAACTGATAGTTCTTCGGGCTTCCCATGCTTTTATAGTACCATTTGATATCCTTTCCGTTGATTTCCCAAACGCTGTAGCCTCCGGGAGTGCCATCCCTGCAAATGTGATTACCGGCATATCCGTTTTTACCGGTCCACCACCAGGTGGCGCAGACAGCTGCTGTGTTGTGTTCTATCACCGCTTCATTAACTTCCACGGTATAGTTGATGTGGGTGTGTCCGGTCAGGATGTGTACTTCAGAAAATCCCTGGAGAAGAGACAGCAACTGGCTGCCGTTGTTCAGAGTTATGTTGCTAGTCTGGTTCCCGCTCCCGTCCAGGCCGGGATTGCTGTAAAGCTGAATATGCATCACAAGCATGATGGGAGTGCTTTTGTCTTTTATTGTGGCAAGGTCTTTCTGAAGCCACGACATCTGGTCGGCCGAAATCACGTCATTGTATTCCCTGTCGCCTATCACTCCCTGCGCTCCGCCTGCATTGGTGTATTCGGTGTTGTCGAGTACAATGTAATGCACCTCACCAAGATTGAAAGAATACCAGGTGGGGCCGATGATATTCCTATATTTTGATTCGGCCAGCCAGTCGTTTGCAACATAGGGATCGTTATCGTGATTGCCCATCGCATTAAAAATGGTACAGTTGATCCTTGCCATCTGAGGAAGATAATCCTGAAGCCCGAAATTGTTTTCATACCAGTAAGCGTCCCAGGTCAGGTCTCCCATGGTTATCCCATAGACTTTTGTCCCGCCTGATTCATAACTTTGAATCGTACTATTCACATCCGGGACAAAACCGTTGGCGTATTGTGCCAGATCATCGTTTCTGTTGGCCAGGTGCCAGTCGGTCATGGCTACTACCACATGTTTTTTGTTGTCGGTACGAACAAGCGGGAAATCCTTCTGTTCCACTGTTGTCCCCCCTGAAAGCCTCTTGAAAAAAAGCGGAATTCTGTTTTCTGTAGCAACCTCAAAATTGCCGGGAACCGAGATAAAAACATAACCGGTTTTCTTCTGCGAAGCAAGATAATAAATGCCTTTGCTGTCGGTAGTGGTAACTTCGATCCCGTCGGAAACCACCACTCCGGGAATACCTTCCCCATTGCACGATACCACCCCTTTGACTGTCATCCCGGCCACATTGGGGATGTTTGAGTCGGCAACAATGTTGATATTCAGTGCTCCGAGCAGCATGGAATCCTGCCCCCTTATTACTGTGATTTTGTAACTTCCGGTCGGAAGCTGATCGGGCAGAACAAAGGTGGCATCATTAGCCGTAACGGTTGAAATCGCAGATATATAGACTTTTGAAGGATCGGATACCTGTGTCAGGCGGATTTCATCGTTTGCTGCGAATCCCTTTCCCGTAATGGTGATGCTGCCCTTTGGAGCAACATCTATCACCGCAGGAATAGATACCCCTATGATCTGGAGACCGTCCTTTCCGGATGGTTCAGGATCGTCCTTGCACCCCTGGTAGACAAATGGCAATCCCGACCAGATCAACATCAACACGATTGTCAATAAGCGACGAAGGTTCATATTACCATCCTTTGCTGTATGGTTTTCGTTTGTAATAATCATTTTCATTATTTCTTTGCTTTGGACAGGAATGGTCCATCGGGATGTTCCGGTTCTCTCAATGCTTCAAATACGCTGGAACAACCAAATGGAAATCTCTCTTGTTACGATCTTCGTTCCCGACAGTATAAGATACACAATTTTAAATATTTAAGCATTATTTTGGATGCGAAATATTAGGCTTGATTTTCCAGTTCTTTGTGTGGAAGTTTACTTTGGGATCAGGTACATCGTTGCAATAAACAATCACTGCGCCTTCTTTTTCCCAGTACGACTTCACCGTATACCCGGTCATGGGGCCATCTTCCGGTCCGCGAACCGTTGTGTCATCGGGATTCACCACAATTTTCAGTCCTGCCGATTCGTTGAGCATATCCAAGTCTCCCCTGCTGTTGCCCCCGACAAGAAGTGGCTTTGCCTTGATAAATGTTTCGATGGAGTATGCTTTACCGTCATCCTGAGGGATGGGCGGAATGATATCATGGGTCGTTTTTCCTTCCCTGATCACACATTTGGCGCCGACCACCTGATATGGCGGAATCCCCAGTTCTTCGGAAAAAAACTTCTGATAGAGCTGCTCGGGTGATGCTGTCAGAATCCATACCTCGAAGCCATACTCTTTCAGATTTGCTATCAGGATTTTCATTTCGGGGTAGAATTTTCCCCTGTAAGAGCTGCGATAGCATTCATACCCCAGGTTTTCAATCTCTTCCGGGGTATGCCCTGCCAGAAAATGGACCCTGTTCTCGACATACGGTTTTCCTACATTGTTCCCGTCGTTCACCATCTTATCAAGAACTGCCAGTCTGTCGCGCGCATCTTTGTCTGACCTTGTTTTCAACACCTCATCGGCGTATTGATACAATGCTTCGTCGGCAAGATAATAGGGAACTTGTCCGAAAGTGGTACCGTCACCGTCAAATACGGCTACTTTTCTACCTTTCATTACAATGGTGGTGTTCAGGAACTCTTCCAGCCGGTCGTTCACTTCCTTTGGCCATCCACTGATCGGGCGGTATACCTGTGACCGTGCATTTCCTGAAAATACCAGAAAAGCAGCAGCAAGAATTAAAAATACAGCGTTTCTTTTCATATATTATATTTAGGTTGAAGAATATGCCTCTTTTTCCCTTTTCCATGTGGTTGCCGAGAACAGGGCTGCTAGAATACAGGCCAGTATGAAAATCCAGAAGGTGGCTTCCCATCCGAAACCGGCTTTGTCGGCCACCGCCCCGATCAATACCTTTGAAAGGAGCGCATCCCCGAAGAGATAACCGAACAATCCGACAAATCCGGCTGCTGTTCCTGCAGCGTTTTTTGGGACCAGGTTAACTGCCTGGACACCAATCAGAGCCACCGGTCCGTAAATGAAGAATCCGATGGCAATTAGGGCCGTATACACCACTGTGATCCTCACCGTATCGGGATTCAGGGAAAATGATCCGGAAATAAAAGCAGCCACCGGAGCAGCTTTCCAGTAGAGGATAATAAATGCCAGTACCAGCACCATAAAAATCACATTGGCCGGGGCACACCTGCCTTTAAAAATCTTGGAGGAGATCAGGCCGCAAAGGATGGTTCCTGGAACGCCTGCATAATTGTGCAACGAAAAGGCCATCTTGCTCTGCTCCCCGGTCAGGAGCCCTGTTTCCTGGCAGTAAGTGGGCGACCAGTCGCCGATCCCATACCTGACAAGATAAACAAAAATGTTGGCAAAGGCAATCAACCAAAGCACCTTGTTCTTAAAGATGTGCTTGACAAAGAGTTCCCTGACCGGAATTTTTTCTCCTGAACTCAGCTCTTTTTTTACTGAGAAGTCTTTTCTGTATTGGTCGATGGGTGGCAATCCGACCGACTGAGGCGTGTCGCGCAGGGCCCACCAGCAGAAAACAGCGATCAGGAAAGCAATGGCACCCGGAAAGACAAATACGGCCCTCCAGCTCTGGTCAACCATTGTGCCACCCCCTATGTCGGTCAGGAACCAACCTCCAAGTAACACAGTGCCCATTGCAGCGAGATTGCCCATCAGGCCGCTCCCGAATGTGTGGGATGTATTCCAGATTGACATTTTGAAACTTCGTTCATTATGCGAGAACCAGTGTACCATAATTCTGCCACAAGGAGGCCACCCCATTCCGGACAACCACCCAACGATCAGCATAAACAAAAAGATAATGGCTACTGAGCTTGTGGCAAAGGGGAAAATACCTACTGACATCATTGTCAGCGATGACAGGATTAACCCGATAACCAGAAATTTTCTGGCATCAGACCGGTCGGACAGTGCACCCATCAGGAATTTACTGAAAGCGTATGCAACTGCAATTGCCGAAAGAGCTATCCCCAGCTGCAGCTTGGTATACCCCAGCCCTCCGTTTTCAACCGGCTGTATCATGCCAGGAATTGCCAAAGCAAGATTTTTCCTCACCAGATAATATCCTGCATATCCTATAAAAGCCCCAAGAAAAACCTTTATCCGCATCCTTTTATACATGGAAGCTATCTTTTCTTCGGGCAGCAACTCCTTTGGGGGAGGAGGTTTAAGCAGACTAATCA